>JADGAQ010000302.1 GCA_015231925.1 Magnetococcales bacterium | reverse complement strand
ACGGGTGTTGCCGCTCAGATGGGCTTCGGGATCGTCTCCCGAATCGCGCACCACTGCGAGATCGACCCCGTCGCAAGCCACGGTTCGCACCTGATGGGCCACCAGTCCCAGAGCCTCCCCTTCCGGCAGCCAGACGGGATCGACGCCGCCCAGGCGCAGTTCGTCCCAGGCGGTTTCGTGTTGCACCAGATGGCGAAGGGCATGATGGCGCACGGCGTCGGTCAGGCGGGTATCGGCAAGGAGACCGTTGTATTCCATGGTCAGGGCGTCCCGAAGGGGATGGCCGCACTCGTGGAAGTAGAGGCGTCGGGAGTAGACAAAGCCGTGACGCAGTTGGGAGCGTTGTCTCAGCAGGGCCAGCCCGACGCACTCCCCATCGCGAAGCACCCGCAGCAGGCGCAACGGTTCCGTGCGGGCGACCGTTTCCAGCCAGCAGCCGATCCATTTCCAGGAGAGGAAAAACGAGGCCTCCGCCCGCTGTTCCAGCGCCAGCCATTCGTGGGACAGGCTCTCCGGACGGCATTCTTCCAGGCTGACCTGCCAGATGGGTGTCATGGTGCGAGTCCCCCCGACTCCTTTCCGGTATAATAATCCGTTGGCTTTTAATATGTTATCTTTTAAATATCCAAAAAATAAAATTCTCTATCTTTTGAATTTTTCCTGTAATATTTTTTGTCTTTTATTATCAAGCATCAAATTTTTTAATCTGTTTTTTTGATGGACCGAAGTCCGCGAAAAGTACCCCTCCCCGTATACCTGAAGAGTTGCCTGTATGGCAGCATAGAGCGTGCGGCCTTCCGCTACAACCCATGAGATCAGGGGACGTTCCGAACCCGGCGGGTTCAGGGCCTTTCACCGGGAAAGCGTCGGGGCGGGCAAACGATAGCTGTGGGCCACCTCGCCGTTGCGGCAGCGTCTTGCTTCGTCGCTGATCAGGCAGCTCTTCACATAGTCGACCTGCACCGACTCCGCCGAGACGGTGACCCGCACATGGCCCGAGTTGGGACGGATATCCCCCTGCCGATAGACGTTCCAGTCGAAGAGCCGGTATTGGGCGTCCGCCGGGTTGGGCAAGGTCTGGTAGACCACGCCGTCCCGCTGTTGACGGGCATAGAGGTGGTCATGTCCCTGGAACACGATGGTGACGTGGGCCGCCGCCAGCAGGTCATGAACCGGTTGGGACCATCCGGGGCGCTGGTTATGGAACACCGCCTCGCCCTGACGGTTATTGCCGCCCCACTCGAAGCGTTCCGAGGCCTCGATCCCCCCTCGTCCCGCGCCGTTGAGGTGATGGATGAAGACGAACTTCCATTTGGCGCGGCTCTGCGAAAGCTGCTGACTCAGCCAGCGATACTGGGTCTCCCCCAGGGTGAGCTGCCAGCCTTCGCGGCGTTTCCCCTCTCGCTCCCCCGGTTTGGGAAAGGAGTGCCAGTAGGGATCGAGTACCACAAAGAGGGCGTCACCCCAGTTCCAGGCGTAATAGTCGCGCAGCCAGCCCAGCGGCTCGACCCGCTCCCGGTCGCCGCTGTAGAAACCTTCCGGATCCGGCAGGGGAAAATACCGGTTGCGGGCGCTGCCCGCCAGCAGGGCGGCATCGTGGTCGGTGACATCGAGCAGGTCGTGGTTGCCGTTGACCAGAAAAAGCGGGGCCGAACAGCCGACCGCTTGCAGAACGTCGCGTTGCCGGGCATAGATCCGATCCACGCTCTCCGCGCGCAGGGCGCCACGCCGGGCCAACGGCTCCAGACTGAAATCGTCTCCCAGGGCCAGATGCAGGTCGGGGTGGTCGCGGGAGATGTTGTCCAGGGTGCGGGCATAGAGTTCGGGGTGGTGGATGCGCCCCAGCCGTTCCGGATGGGAATCCCCCTGCAGGGTGAAGGTAAAGGCGCTTCCCGCTTGGCGCTGGCTGTGAAAGGAGCAGGCCAGTCGCTGCCGGAATCCATCGCCTTCGCGGGTCGACAGATGGTAGCGGTAGGCGGTGTCGGGGCGCAGGCCGCTCAGGATGATTTCGCCGGGGAGGCCGGGTTGAAGATGTAGCGGGGCGCTCCTTCCGGAAGTCTTGCCATCGGTCCATTCGACCATGGCTTCGGTGGCCGTCTCCGAGAGGAGACTCACGGTCACCGAACGGTCGGTGGGGCGACCGAGAATGGCCGAGAGTTGTCCGCCACCCCTCTCCTCCGACGCCAGCGGGGAGAGCGCGCTCCACAGCAGTCCGAGGCCGGCCAGCCGTCCGCGCCACCGTCGGGCTGGGCGGGGTTCAGCTTTCATAGCGGTAGCCGATGCCGTAAACCGAGTGGATCAGTTCATTTTCCGGGGCTTTTTGGGCGATTTTACGGCGGATGTTCTTGATGTGGCTGTCCACGACCCGATCGGAGACCTCCTGGTCGTCGTCGTAAGCCATTTCCAGAATCTGGGAGCGGGAGTAGACCCGCCCCGGATGGGAGGCCAGCAGGCGCAGCACGCGGAATTCGGTGGGGGTGAGGTCCAGGGTCTGGCCCCCTATCCGCGCGCGTTGCGCCGCCTTGTCGATCTCCAGGAGGGGCCCGTCGCGGTTTTCGTCGGCGGGGGTGTTGACCCGTCGCAGCACGGCCCGCACCCTGGCCACCACCTCTCGCGGGCTGAAGGGTTTGCAGATGTAGTCGTCGGCCCCCAGCTCCAGACCCAGCAGACGATCCAACTCCTCCACCCGGGAACTGGCCATGATGATGGGCACGTTGGAGAGTTTGCGCACTTCCCGGCAGACGCTCAGTCCGTCGAGGCCCGGCAGCACGATATCCAGCAGGATCAGATCGGGCCGACGTCGGGACACCGCCTGCAAAGCGGTGTGTCCATCGGCGGCCTCAACCACGTCATAACCGTCATGTAGGAGAAAATCCCGCACCATTCCGGAAACGTGGGGCTCATCCTCCACCACTAGAATCAGGGGTTTGCGCTCCGACATCGCTCGTCTCCCGTGACCTTGGTCCAGGGCCTGTCAACAATCACCCCGTTTTGTCCCCTGGCGGCGTTGCAATCCGGTTCGGAAGGCTCATGTAGAGGACTACACTCCGTTTCCTCACCGTCTTGCGCCTTGCCGGAAACCAAAATCGGACGGTTGTTAACACGCCCTGACGCAACGGTCCTTGCCAGCTGTTTCGTTCGGACTGGGATTTTCCAGTACTTCGATCGGGATGGCAAGAGGAACGATGTGGTATCCGTCGGGTAGGTCAGACCTTCAGCAGGCGCGCATTCCCCATTCCGGGGGGGGGCTGAGGGATACGGCGGGAATGTTGCAGCGTACCGGGAGTTTTCCGCCTGCGAGTGTCGGCTCGATGTCGGAGTTGGCCGCCTTGATTT
>JADGAQ010000301.1 GCA_015231925.1 Magnetococcales bacterium | reverse complement strand
GGGGGCACCCCTGGGACTTTTCCTTTCGCTGTTGACTCCGTCATGTCGCGCTGCACAGGGCCCTGAATGGTTACGAAAATGCTTCGGTGAAAGAAAAAAGGCCGGGGAGGTGACTCCCCGGCCTTTTTGGTCAGGCGCAACGTTCCTTGATCTCCTGCCAGAGCTGGCGATAGGCATCGGCTTCGGGAGATTGGCGTGCGTAAGGGAAGACGGGGGAGCGTTTGACCCCCATGGCTTCGATGACCGTGGAGTCGGGAATCTGGCTCTTCAGGAAGATGGGATATTTTTCGAAGATGTTGCGCGTCACCGCCCGATGAATGGGCTTGCTCTCGCTGACCATGGTGAAGAAGGGCAGCACCTTCAATTTGCGGAAATTGTTCTTGATGAGGAACTGCACCAGATTATTGTAGGCCCGCAGGGAGAGGGTGGTGGGAATCAGCGGCACCAGCAGCACGTCGGCCAGGCCGAAGACGCTCTCCGCCACCATGGTGAGTCCCGGGGGGCAGTCGAGGATCAGATGATCGTAGCGCCGCGACAGGGGCTTGAGCATCTTTTCCAGGACCTTGTTCTTGCGGTTCTGATCGGCGACGATCTGATCCATCTCCCGATAGGTGATGTCGGAAGGCAGCAGGTCGAGGTTGGGGTAGCCGGTCATGCGCAGCAGGCGATCGAAATCGGCATCCCCGGTGAGCATGCGTTTGACGCCGCCGCGGATTTTGGGCTCGATGCAGAAGTAGAAGGTGGTGCTGGCCTGGGGATCGAGATCCCAGATCAGGGTCTGCGCTCCTTCGGCTGCCGAGAGATACGCCAGATTCACGGAAGTGGTGGTTTTGCCGACCCCTCCCTTGATGTTGTAGACGGCGAAGATCTTCATGGCAGCTCCTGAGAATGTGGATGGGTTGTCGTTGTTCCTTTGTTTCGCACGCGGTGTATAGAATAATGGCTTCTGACCGGGAAAGGAACAGCGTTTCTTGCCGGGAGCGACGTTCGGAGCAGAAAGATCTTCAGGAGGGTGTCGAAATGCGTGTTGCAGTGGCCTATGCCGAAGCCAAGAGACAGCTTTTGCTGGAATTCGACGTTTCCGAAGGAGCGACCGCCGCCGATGCGGTGAAACGCTCCGGGATTCTGGAAAAGTTTCCCCAGATCGATTTGGGTGTCAACAAGCTGGGTATCTTCGGCAAATTGGTTCCCGTGGACCAGGTTTTGAACGCTGGAGACCGGGTGGAGATCTACCGTCCTGCCGTCGGCAAGCCCCCCAAGAAGAGCGCTGCCGCCGCCAAGACGACGGACGAGGAGTCCTGATTGCACGCAGACGGGCCGGAGGAGTGTCCGCCGCTGGCAGGGGAAGGCCCCTCCGGTTCTCGTCTGGCCATGCTGTTGGAATACGACGGTTCCCGCTTCTGCGGTTGGCAAAGTCAGAAAGAGGGGGAGTCGGTTCAAGGCTGTCTGGAAAAGGCGCTGACCACGCTGTGCGGCGAAGCGGTGCGGGTCATCGGCGCGGGTCGCACCGATGCCGGTGTGCATGCCCTGGGTCAGGTGGCCCATTTCGACACCCGCAAAGCGATGCCGGTCGAGGTGTGGGGGCGGGCGCTGAACGCCTTGACACCCGATGGCGTGTCGATTCTGGGGGTGTGGCCGGTCTGCAAAACGTTTCATGCCCGGTCCAGCGCCAGCGGTCGCACCTATCTGTACCGCCTACGCACCCTCGTTGCGCCCCCGGCGTTGGATCGGGGCCGGGTGTGGCATGTGCGGGGTGGGTTGGATACGGAATCCATGGCTCGGGCCGGGGAGTTGCTCCTCGGTCGGCACGACTTTTCCGCCTTTCGGGCGGCGTCGTGCCAGGCCCGCAGTCCGGTGCGGGAGATGCGCCGGGTGGAGGTGCGCTCCGAGCCGGGGGAGATCCACCTCTGGTTCGAGGCCAACGCCTTTTTGCAGCACATGGTGCGCAATCTGGTGGGCAGTCTGGTGGTGGTCGGGCAGGGCCGCTGGAGCCCGGATCGGTTTGGCGAGGTGTTCGCCGGACGGGATCGCACCAGGGCAGCGGCAACGGCGCCGGCTCATGGGCTCTACCTCTATCGGGTGGCCTATGGCGAGGGGGGCGTGCTCTCTTATTCAGGATGATGGCGGGGCGATATGGAAATCTTTTTGCACTCCTTGGTGCTGGCGTTGGTGCAGGGCATTACGGAATTTCTTCCCATCAGTTCGTCGGGTCATCTCATTCTGGTGCCCTATTTGTTGGGCTGGAAGGATCAGGGCCTCATCTTCGACATTGCCGCCAATACCGGCACCCTGGGAGCGGTTCTCTACTATTTCCGCAAGGATGTGGTGAGCCTCTATCAGGGTTTCATCCGCTCCATCAAGGCGCGCCGCATCGTGGATCAGGAAGGGCGGCTGGCCTGGGCGGTGGGCATCGGCACCATTCCCATCGGGCTGATCGGACTGGCGGTCAAGCCGTTGGTGGAGAGCCAGGGGCGGGATCCCAAGCTGATCGCCATCGCCATGATTGTTTTTGGCTTGTTTTTGCTGTATGCGGACCGCATGGGGCGTCGGGATCGGGTTTTGGCGGATCTCGACTGGAAGGATGCCCTGATGATCGGCTTCGCCCAGGCCTTCGCCTTGCTGCCGGGCACGAGCCGTTCCGGGATTACCATGACGGTGGGCATGCTGGCGGGTTTCGACCGGGAGTCGAGTGCGCGTTTTTCCTTTTTCCTGGCGATTCCGGTGGGCATCCTGGCGGCGTTGCTGGACATCAAGGATGTGGCCCAGCACGGTCTGCCGCCGGATCAGGGGTTGCTGTTTCTGTTCTGGGGCATGATCGGCTCGGGTTTGGCGGGTATTGCCGTGATCCATCTGCTGTTGGGCTGGCTGAAGAAGCAGGGCTTCCTGCCCTTCGTCATCTACCGCCTGGCCCTGGGCGTGGTGCTGCTGAAGTATTTGTAGAGCGGGCGGGAAGGGGGTGTGCCCAGCGAAAGAGCCCGTTTCCAAGCCGAAACCGCCGGGAAACGCCGTTCCCCACCGTTTCGACGAAGTTTCCGCCCCATCGTCTTCAAAGGGCTCTTGTCCGCATCGCGGTTTTTTGCTAGACTCTGTTTATTGACGGAGGGGCCGTAGCTCAGTTGGGAGAGCGTCGCGTTCGCAATGCGAAGGTCGTGGGTTCGATCCCCATTGGCTCCACCATTTTAGAAATATCAGGGTAATATCCGATCCGAGGCCGCCTTCCAGGGCGGCCTTTTTCGTGGGAAATTCCTCAATAACTCCAATGGGTACGACGGCTTATTCCATTTCTGTTCCATTCGTTCATTAATACGGGGGTCCGGGGGCGATTATCGCCCCCGGCGGAGGTT
>JADGAQ010000300.1 GCA_015231925.1 Magnetococcales bacterium | reverse complement strand
GCCCTCTCGCGGGTATGTGGTGAGTTCGGGATTGGCCGCCAGGGATGCTGTGGGAACTTCAATGGCCTGTCGGCGACTTTGGAAAAATCTCCCGGTGCGTCGAGCCGCCGGACTCGCTTCCGACCAGACGATGAATCCATCCTGTGAAAGCACCAGCACTGCCCGACGGGTGGTGAGTCGCAACCATTGACGCACCGAGGCTTGAAGTGAGACGCCGTAGCGATCGGCGCAAAAAGAAAGCATCGACAGGTTGGTCAACTCTTCCGCCGGAACTTGTCTGATAAAATCCTCTGGCGGCATCAGGAAATTGGCGGAAAAGATGTCGGCATCCTCTTCAAGCCGTGAGGTTCTGTCCGGAGAAGGCCTTTCCCGATCCCCGCAGCGGAAACCGCCAGGGTGGTTTTTTCGATGCAGAAAATAGTGGCCCAGTTCATGGCCCAGGGTAAAACGAATGCGCCGCCGGTTCGGAACGGCGGAGTTAAAGAAAATACCCCAGCCTTTTTGGCCCCGAGGATCGGGAGCCAATATGCCGTCCACTCCATCCAGAACAACCCCCTGGACCGCAGTGACGGCATCATCCGGAAATAGCCGTGGCGTGACTTCCATGGCCACCTCGACCACGCTCACCGGGTAACGTTCCAGTCCAAAGGCTTGGTCAAGAATGCGATTGATGTAGGTGGCCCACTCCAGAGGGCCATGCGGTGCCACGTTCACGATTTGCTCCAGACATCGATCAGTTCGCGGATTTTCTTCCGGGTCTCCGGGGGGAGATCCCGGTATTTACGGAAGAAAACCTGGTCCAGAGACTCTTCATCCGGTTTGTCCCGTTCATCGTCCACCAGAAAAGAAGCCGTGACATCGAGAGCTTGCGCGATACGTTGCAGTTTTTCCGCCGAAGGGGTGGGAATACGACCCTGTTCCAGTTCCCACAGGTAACTTTTGCTGGAGCCGGTCAAGGCCCCGATCTGCTCCAGCGTCAGCTTCTTCTCTTTGCGCAGCAAACGGATTTTTTCCCCCAGCGAAACAGACATGGCAGTTTCCCTTGCTCTCGGTAGATTTCCGGGATATCGGAAGAGCATCTTTCGACATCCCGAAAAATTCCCTTTCAGAAATTGTTCGGGATGCCGATAATATCTCTCCATACGGGTCCATCACAAGGAAATTCGGAGGTGAGATATGACAGCTGTGGCGCGGGTGATTCGCAATACTCCGGCATTGGGGCTGAGGGATTATTTCGCGTGGCGCGGCATGGATGCCGGTGGGATTTTCAATGCACGCGGCAGAGGGAGTTGGTCGAGTACCCATCTGCTCAAAGCCATGGAAGGCATGACGGAGAGCGAACAGGGTACGGTGAACGCTGATTTCGACCGTATCCAAGCGATGACGGACGAACCTGGACAATGGGCCATCTTTCAAACGGCAATAGACAAGACGAGGCTTGAAGGGCTCGCCAATCCACATGAGCGGGCTATGTGGCTGTTCCGCGCCGAACCGGCAGCTTTTCGTCAGGCGGAGGAAATTCGCTACACCGATACCCGTCGGCAGGGGCGCATGTGGTCAGGCTTTGTCGGGCCTCGACATCTTGTTCCCAGCCGGGATACCAGTGAACACCGCCGCTTTGAAGAAAAGGTATGCAGCCTTTTTGGCTCACGGAACGCCCGACTGGATCTGTTCGAACGAACCCGTCCTGGCCGAGACAGCCAACCTGAACGGTTGGTTCAGGCTGTGATCTATCGGGATGGCCTGCCGGATGCCGGGTTGGAGTTCAATGCCCTTGGGGAACTGGAGTTGCGCCCGCGCCGCCCGGTCTTCGAACTGGCCATCACCTACGAACCAAACAGTGGGGTAATCGAGGTGGTGGCCAATGGCGTGGAACAACGGACTCGATTGGCCCGTCTGTTCGCCGAAATCATTTTGCAACAAGGCATTCTCGGCCTTCGGATTCCTCTGCGCCAATACGACCTCTCCCGGTTACTGGCTCCATGTGATTTTCCAACCGATCCCGAGGACGGAATCGATGCCGTCAAGGTGACTTGGCTGAAATTGCGCCGTCAGGCGTCGACGTTACCGTGCATCGCCCTGATTTCCAAATGGGAGGACCGGCACTCCGTACATGAACACGCGCAGCATCTGATTGTCGCTCCAGAAGGTATGCCACAGCAATTTCAAACCGACGAGGCCATCATTTCCATTCGCTTGCGCCCGGCCCGTGGTTCGACCGGACGCCGCCGCACCATCAACGTGACCATCACCCTTCCCAACGGCTGCAACCTGAAGAGCAAAACCGAAAAGGAGCGGTTGATCTGCGACAAGTATCTTCCCCTCTGGGGACTGGTGAAGGAAATTTGAACATGATGACGGCACCCATGTCCAGCAAGGCGTTCAAATTGGCTGTGGATATCTTCCATTTCGAATTCATGAAGATGCCCGGTTGCCTGCTGGCGGATCACCATCCTGTTGAAGGAAGAATCCTGGCAGATTGCGGACTCCTGACCGAGGGAGAAATTGCCACCCATGTGCCCAATCGGCACACCTATGAAGGTGATGTGATAGAGCCGGAATGGAACGAGGAGACGCGCACCTACCAGTATTTCAGTTTTGATGATGGCTATTGGGTCGACGTTCCCGAAGAGGATATGAAAACCTATAATCTCGACGTGGACCGCTTGTTGCGCCTGATTCGTGACATGGCGGAGGTCAGTGGGGAACCAAAGGCCATGTGTGGCGAACTGCTCTGGAGTCTGGGGACGTTTTGGCTGGGAAAACGGAAGGCGACGCTCTTTCTTGCCCGAAACCTGCACTTAATGCATTGTTTCGACGAAGTTTACGACGTCTTGAAACGATTCGGGAACAAAGCGCCGGGGGTGGTGCTGACACGGAACCTGCCGGAGAGTCGGCACATCGAACTGCCCAATGGCTATCGAATGGTAAGTCTGAAAGATATCTGGATTGTCGAGAATGATCTCTGCCATTTCGACTTGGAAATACTCAAAGCGCCATTCGCTGGAGAAAAGTCGACTGCAAGCGATCCTCCTCTTGTCCAATATGCTCGAGATTACAGCACGATCAAGGTCAATGGGCGAGAGTTCGTGTTTACCGGAATGAAGCAACAGCAATTGATTGGCTTCCTGGTGGAGGCATGGAGGCGAGGCGAGCCAAAATGCCGAACACAAATATTGCTGGAAAATGTCCAAGCATCCGACTTTTCCAATACCTTGAGCAAGTTTTTCAGCGGAAGGTCGGATTGGAAGGAATTGATAGGCTATGGCAATGGGTATTGCTGGTTGAAGGCCTGATGGATTGATTTTCTCGAACCCTGTCTGTCGGTAAGCGCCAATTCTACCCCAGGGTTCACAG
>JADGAQ010000299.1 GCA_015231925.1 Magnetococcales bacterium | reverse complement strand
GCGGGACCACGCCTTGTCACGAGCCTTGCGGGCCTGTCGCAGCCAACTTCCGGGGGCGGCGGCCCTGGCTCTGGGAGCCGGGCAGTTGCAACGCCTGCCGGAAGTGTTGACCCGGCGGGAGGCGGTGGCGCGGCGTTACGGGGCGATGCGACACCGGGGCGTGTTGCGCTTGCCGCCGGGTGGGGAGAGAAGCTGGGAAGGCTATGTGGTGGGCCTGCCCGACCGGGTGTCGCGGGATGCCATGCGGGATTTCCTGCGGGCGGGCGGCATTGCCTGCGCCTCGCCCATGTGGTTTCGCAGCGATCCGCTGACGCCCCGCCCCGGTCTGAGCCGTTTTCTGGAAACCAGCCTGGCCCTGCCCCTGCACGCCGCCCTGGGCGATGCCGAGGTCAAACGGGTCATCAATCGGGTGCATCGCTGGCTGCAACGGTATTCTGTCGAGGGCATTGCGAAGCACCCACAGGCAAACGGGGATATCTTTTGACTTTTAATATTTTGTCTTTAACGTGGCAATAAAAAGAAAATATTCTATATTTTGACTTTGTTGTTTATCATTATCAAATTACAGATCGAATTTTGTCACAATGGCGGACCAGGGTGCGGAGAAACGACCATTTACTTCCTTCAGAACCAGACCAGCCTTGCCTAAGGCTTTGACATCGTTATACACATTTTTGTAGTCCCTGTTTGCCTTCTTGGCCAGGGAGCGGATACTGGAAGCCCCTTCATGATGGAGCTTTTTGAGTAATAAGAGTCTTTTCGGCGACAAGGTGCGTAGCAAGGTTTCCATATCTTCGAAATACAATTTTGAGCGGGATTTTTCAGGAACCTGGCCTTTCTCGGCGGTGTGCCAAGCCTCAATGAATTCTTGTGCGGATTCCTGAGGATCTTTTACGGCGATAAAGGCTGTGCGGTTCATCTCTTTCTCCTGCAGGTTTCGATATCGGCGAGAAAATCATGTACCAGGCTTTCCACGTTTTGGAAGTGATAGGGTTCCTCCTGCGCCATTCTGTGTCGGTGGTCTCCCTTCCCGGTTTCGTTATCGTACCGAATCAGGCATGTTCCATCCGGCAGACCGTAATACAGCCGATATTTGAGTCCGTGTGGCCGCTCGGGCGAAACAGCAGGCAACTGCCAGAGTACCATTTCCCGTATGGCGCCGTCGTGATAGATAAACTTGCTGTGGACGATCCGTCTTGCCTTGGCCATGGAGTACTCTATACCATCGGCGGATGAAGACGCAAACTCGAACCCCTTTGTGAAAACATGCCATCACACGATCCCCGTACCCGCATCCTTGAACTGCGACAGACCCTTGATCTATACAACCACCACTACCATGTTCTGGACGAGCCGCTGGTGCCGGATGCGGAGTACGACCGGCTCTATCGGGAGTTGCAGGATCTGGAGTTCGCCCACCCCCAACTGGTGACGGCGGATTCGCCCACCCGGCGGGTGGGGGGAGCGCCGCTGGCGGCTTTTGCCCCGGTTACCCATACCGTGCCCATGCTCTCCCTGGACAACCAGGAGGATCTGCGCAAGTTTCACGCGGATGTGTGCAAGGGCTTGGGGGGGCTGTTCGCGGGGGAGGTGGACTACGTCATGGAGCCCAAGCTGGACGGGTTGGCCGTGGCGCTGCACTATCGGGCGGGGGAGCTGGTGCGGGCGGCCACCCGTGGCGACGGGCAGACGGGAGAGGATGTCACCGCGCAGATTCGCACCATTCGCTCAATTCCCCTGCGTCTGCGGGGTGAAGGGATTCCCGAGTGGCTGGAGGTGCGGGGCGAGGTCTTCATGCGGTTGGCGGATTTCGAGGCCTGCAACCGCCTGCTGGAAGAACGGGGCGAAAAGCGCCTGGCCAATCCCCGCAACGCCGCAGCGGGCAGCATCCGGCAGTTGGATCCGCGTGTGACGGCCAGCCGTCCTTTGAGTTTTTACGCGCACGGTTTGGGGGAGTTGCGGGGCGCCGCTTCGCCTCCCGATAGCCACTGGGACTTTTTGCAGGCTCTGCGCCGATGGGGTGTTCCGGTGTGTCCCGAAAGCCAACGGGTGGAGGGCATCGAAGGCTGTCTCGACTTCCACCGGCGTCTGATGGCGGAGCGGGAGCAACTGCCCTATGAAGTCGACGGGGTGGTGTGCAAGGTCGATGTGTTCGACTATCGCAAGCGGCTGGGCTTCCGGGACCGGGCGCCCCGCTGGGCGGTGGCCTGCAAGTTTCCGCCACGGGAGGCGGTGACCCGGGTGGTGGATATCGCGGTGCAGGTGGGACGCACCGGGGTGTTGACCCCGGTGGCCAATCTGGAGCCGGTCTCGCTGGGCGGGGTGACGGTGGCGCGGGCCACGCTGCACAATTTCGCCGATCTGGCCAGCAAGGATGTGCGGGTGGGGGACCGGGTGGTGGTGATGCGGGCCGGAGATGTGATCCCGGCGGTCAAACAGGTGCTTCCGGAGGAGGGGGTGGTGCGGGGCGAGGCGGTGGTTCGTCCGACCCGTTGCCCGACCTGCGGCACGCCGGTGGTGCAGGAAGAGGAGGAGGTGGCCCTGCGTTGTCCGGCGGGTACGACCTGTCCGGATCAGTTGCGGGAGTCGATCCGCCATTTCGCCTCACGGCGGGCCATGGACATCGAAGGTCTGGGCGAAAAGCTGGTCGATCTGCTGTTGCGGGAGGGGTTGGTGCATTCCGTCGCTGACCTCTATCGCCTGCAGGCGGCGGATTTGGTAGGCTTGGAGCGTTTCGGGGAGAAGTCGGCGGGCAATCTGCTGGAGGCGCTGGAGCGCAGCAAAACCATTGCCCTGGAGCGATTTCTCTTCGCATTGGGCATTCGGGATGTGGGGGAGGCCACGGCGCGGCAGTTGGCGCTGCATTTCGGCACGCTGGAAGCGGTCATGGCGGCGGATGGCCGGGAGTTGGAAGGGGTGGCGGAAGTCGGCGTCAAGGTGGCGGCCCGCCTGGTGGCCTTTTTCGGGGAGGCGCGGCAGCGCGAGGTGATCGCTGAGTTGCTTGCCCTCGGGGTGAGGCCTCGGGGGCCGGAAGCGACGCGGGAGGGCGGACGGCCTTTGGCGGGGGTGACGGTGGTGTTGACCGGCACCCTGGCGGCCATGGGACGGCAGGAGGCGCAACGTCGCCTGGAGGGTTTGGGGGCCAAGGTCTCCGGGAGTGTTTCCAAACGCACGGGTTTCGTGGTGGCGGGGGTGGAGCCGGGCTCCAAGCTGCAAAAGGCCAGGGAGTTGGAGGTGGAGGTGTTGCAGGAGGCGGATTTTCTGCAGCGGCTGCGGGAGTGGGAGACAGAGGGTTAATCATTTGTCTTTCAATATTTTAATCTTTTAAGTATCAAAAAAAGAAAATGTTCTGTCTTTTGACTTTCTT
>JADGAQ010000298.1 GCA_015231925.1 Magnetococcales bacterium | reverse complement strand
GGGGGGGATTATCCCCCCCGGCGGGGTCTGGGGCGGAGCCCCAGGGTTTTGACGTAGCCGTAGCGGTCCGCAGCACGCGGAGAACAAACACGAAGCCACCACCCGCACGACCGGGATGACCGCTGCGGACCGCGGGGGGGGGCCTCATCCCCCCATCCGTAAAACGTGCCGATGCCGCCGAATTTCGGGTTTTTCAAGAACCTGCGCTCCCTTCGGGGCTTCTGACCCGCCACGGCAACACTTCGGGTCGCTGCCCCGAACCCCGACGGGGGGCAATCCCCCCCAACCGCCGTATTACGTTCAGAAAATATGGCCAAGAGCCCGCCTGGAAAAATACGTTTCAGTTCCGCAAACCGCCTGCCGATAAACAAAGCAACGAGAGGTTCTTTCAACCCGGAGTAAAGCCGATGCAACTGCCCTATTTGGGGGGGATGTCCCGATACGAAGTTTTGGAAAACACCGCCAACCGCATCGCCCGTCTGGCTTCTGCGGAACTGCGGCGTGAACCGCCTTCCGTAACGTCGCCGAAACGTCGCCGTGAGGTCGTCGAAGGCGATTTCAACCGGATTCTGCGGGAAGTCATGACGGAACAGGGCTGAGGTACGGGGAGGGGTTCCCCCCTCCCCTACCCTTCCCCTGTCTGCCACCCTGCCTCTCAGCCCTGTTCCGGTGGGGTGGACTTGCTGACCACCGCTGTCGGAGTGGCGGCGGCTTCCCCGGAAGGATGGGTCGGAGGACGTGGAGCGCCGCTTCCCGTGCGTCCAAACAGATAACCGGCCACGGTGCCGAAAATGCCCATTGCTGCGGTAAGTTGGGTTTGATCCGCCGAGGTCCGGCTCAACAGGACAGCACCATAGATGACGGTAATCATACCAACCCCTATGATAATATCTCCAGACTGACAACGGCACCAAATCAGACCCCCTACCGTACAAATCAGCGTAATGACAGCCATCACAGATATTAAAATGGTTGTATAATACTGATACTCCCGCTCCTTGATATTTAATTTATAATAATTCTCCATGTCCATCTCGGTGATGGTTTTTTCGGTAATTTTCACATCCTTCGCTTCCTCAACAGGCTCACTTCCTTCCCGCAAATTTTCATAATAGTAGGGCGCCGCGCTATCCGGAGTCTCTACAGCATTGGCGAAAAGCGGCAAGAAGAATATTACAAGAATTGATAGTATTTTCATCGTCTTATCACACCCACCTGATCCCTGTGGTGGAGATCCGCCTTTTCGAGAATCCCTATCAACCTCTGATAATACGCACGCTCGTCGGCACTCTCCGGAGATACGGCAGCCAACCGCTTTTGCAACTTCTGCTTAACCTCCAGGTTCTCCTGTTTTGAGCGGGAGAGGGCGTCCTTGAACAAGCGTCTCTCCATCATCTCCTCCCGTGAAAGAACCGGGGTCGGGGATGGGGCCGACATATTGGGAGATGAGGCATTATTCCCAACATTCGGGGAGGAATTGGAATTGTTGACGGAAGCATTTGGCTGGTAGGGGGGAATGACAACCTGTTGAAGTGCGCCCGCCGAAGCGGAGGCACCCGTCAACGCAACAACTGCCGCCCACGATACAAGACCTTTTATTCCAAATCGACCCATGACCCACACTCCCCGACACCCTTACCCTGTGGATTTCACTAAACCCGTTTGATGGTGACCTTGATCTGGCCCGAATTATTCCCATAGAAGCTTTCCAGATCGTTGGCGAAGAGCAGCAGTTCACCGCTGGTTTGGGGTTTCCAGTCGCCGGCGGTCAGGGGGCGCACCTTTTCGCCCTCTTCGTCGCCCACCACGCCCACCACTTCGAACCAGTCGGCGTCGGGGTTGCGGCGGAAGGGTTGGGAGAGGGCGATGGGAATTTCTTTCAAACCAAGTTCTACATCCGGATCACTCAGTCTCCAGCCATCCGGCCCGCAAGGGATGCCGCCGTCCTGCCACTTCTGGGTCGGGTCGATGGTGAACCGGTAGGTCTCACCCGACTGCACCTCCACGTAGCCACGATTGAAAAGCAGGGGGGATTCCACGGTGATCTCTTTGCTCTCCCCCACCGCGAGCGGTTTGGCGGCCTGTTCGGCGGCGGTGACGTGGTCTTGCAGCCCGGAGGCTTGGCCGATTACCTGGCACTGGCCGTTCACGATGCAATGGGCCACGTTTTTCAGCGCCACCGGGCGATAGCCCACATAGCCGTGAATGCGCTGTACCGCCGATTCATGCACCAGGGGCCGGGCATCCCCATCCACCTTGACGGTGCGGTGTTCGATCAGTTTTTGTTGGTGGCTTTTATCCAGGGGGTTTGGATCAATGGCCACATCGTCGAGTTGTAGTCCGACCTGCTGCATATCAGCGGTGTCATAGTCGATCTCTTCCGGCTTTCGCACCTGCAGGCCCAGACCACGGCGTTGCAGTTCGTCGATCAAGAAGTTCAGGGTGATATCGGAGAGGCCGTCGCGGTAGTAGCCGCCACCGATATCGGAGTGGGCTCCGGCGAACCAGACTTCGGTGACGCGAGGGTCGGCGCGCATCAGGGTGGGGAAGAAGAGGATGCGCCGGTCGTCCATGGAGAGCATATGCAGCGCCTCCTCAACGACGTTGGAGACCTTGTTGTCTTCGAAGACCACCTCGTCGTCGGGATATTCGGTCAGATTCAGGTGGGGTTTGCCGATGGAGGCCACGGTGTCGAAGAGGCCCAGGAAGCGGATGGCGTTGGGCTTGTTCAGTTCGGGGATATACTCTTTGCCGACGATGGCGGCGAAGCGCCGGGCGATGGCGGCGCCGCGCGAGAAGCCGAAGAGGTAGATCTGGTCTCCCGGTTGGTAAACCGCTTTCAGGGTATCGCGGGCCTCATGGATGATATGGCGCACGTCCGATTTTTTCGGGGCGATGGTCATATCGATGAATCGATGGAAGATGCCGCCGTAGGTGCCCACGCCTTGGAAGTAGAAGCTTTGCTGGTTGGGGATGGCTGGTGGGGCATCATTCTTCAGCCCGCCGCCGAGGAGCAGGTGGAGTTTGAGAATATTGGTGATGTTGGCGTCTTTTACCTCTCCCCGGAGGTTACGGTCCTGGTCGGCGTCTTCCGGATCATTGCAGGTGCCGTCGAAGCAGAGAATGATTTTCTTGCTCAAGGTGTCCCCCTCTGAAAGATGATTTTGACATGCAGTGAGTTTATTTCAGGATGCGGAAGCTGTTCAAGTTTTATTATGTAACAGGGTAACGTGGCGGTTATTGATTGTTGAGGCGGAATAATTGCGGCGGAATATATCTGGAAATGTTGTGTGTAAATGATGAGAGGGCCTTTGGAAAATACGGGGGTCCGGGGGGGATTATCCCCCCCGGCGGGGTTCGGGGCAGCGCC
>JADGAQ010000297.1 GCA_015231925.1 Magnetococcales bacterium | reverse complement strand
TCAATATTTATCTTTTAAGTATCAAAAAAAGAAAATGTTCTATCCTTTGACTTTTTTAAAAGATTTTAATATAAATTTTTATAAAAAAATCAAAACAAAAAAGTCAAAACATTTCCTTTTTTTGATACTTAAAAGATAAATATTGAAAAGCAAAAATATCCAGTCCCCCCGTATGAATGGAAAACCACCATGACCACACCACACCTCTTCGACCGCTACCCCTACGAAACCTCCGTCAAACTCGACAACTTCGAGAAGTTCGTGCGTCGTCAGGCCCTGACCCGCTTCCTGGTGCGCTACGAACTCTTCCGCCAGATTCTGGAAGTCAAAGGCTCCATCCTGGAATGCGGCGTCCACCAGGGCGGCGGCCTGATGGCCTGGGCCAAACTCTCCGCCGGCCTCGAACCCATGGCCCTGCACCGCCGCGTCATCGGCTTCGACACCTTCGAAGGTTTCCCCGGCCTTCACGCCAAAGACCAGGAGACCGCCCGCCAACACGACGGCCTGCGTCCCGGCTTCTTCGCCCCGGTCCACGACTGCTACGAAGAGCTGAAAGAGTGCGTGGCCGACTTCGACGCCAACCGCTTCCTCAATCAATTCCCCAAAGTGGAACTGGTCAAAGGCGACGCCCTGCAAACCATTCCCGCCTACCTGGAAAACAACCCCCACCTGCTGGTGGCCCTGCTGTTCCTCGACTTCGACCTCTACGAGCCCACCCGCGTGGCCCTGAAAACCTTCCTGCCGCGCATGCCCAAAGGGGCCATCGTGGCCTTCGACGAAATCAACAACCCCCACTGGCCCGGCGAAACCATGGCTCTGGTGGAAAGCCTCGGCGGCAGCGTGGGCAGCGTGGCCTTGAGGAAGTTTCCCTTCGACCCCAACATCGCCTATCTGGTGCTTTGAACCATGGCCGTCGGCCTGCGCATTCTCACCGAAGCCTCGGGCAGCGCCACCTCCGCCTGGATCCTCAAGGCCATACGCGAGGCGGGACACCACCCCGTCGGCTCCGACCTCGACGCCGACAACGCCAGCCGCTGCCTGGCCGATGGCTGCATCGCCTTTCCCCGCGTCGGCGATGCCAACCTGTGGACCACGGTCGAAGACGCTCTGCACCGTTACGGAATCCAGGTGGTGCTGCCCTCCTTCGACGAGATGCTGTCCGGCTGGGCCGAACGGGCCGAGGCTCTGAAGGAGAAGGGAATTTTCGTCATCCTCTCGCCTCCCGAATCGGTGGCGGTTTTTCAGGACAAGTGGCAAACCTACCTCTGTTTCCGCCGACTGGGTCTGCCGACTCCCGAAACCTCCCTTGAACAGGTGTTCCCCCTGGTCAAACCCCGTTTCGGACGCGGCGCCAAAGGGGTGCGAGTGGCCACGGAACCGGTCGATATGCACGGCATGATCTCTCAGGAGGTGGTGGAAGGACAGGAACTGACCGTCGATTGCCTCTTCGACCGGGAGGGTCGTCCGGTCTACATCGTGCCGCGCAAACGCCTGATGGTGCGTGACGGCAAATCGATGAACGGCCAGGTGGTGGAGGCCCCGGAAGTGGTGGCCTGGGTCAAACGTCTGGCGGAAGGCGTTCCCCTGCACGGTCCGGTCAACGTGCAGTGTTTCGTGGGGGAGCGGGGCCTCCGGTTCATCGAGGTCAACCCGCGTCTGGCAGGGGGCATGGCCTTGGGCTTCGCCGCCACCGAGAACTGGATCGGCCCCCTGGTGAATCACTTTCTGGAAGGCGCTCCCTTCCAACCCAAACCGGTTCACGTCGGACTTAAAATGGTGCGTTACTATGCCGAATGTTTTTTTCCGGGGAATTGATCTGACGGGTATCGCTCATGTCGGTTTCGACATGGACGGCACGCTGTACGACGAATGCGAATGGATTGCCCAGGCCTACCGGGCCATCGGGCGGGAGTTGGGTCTCTCCCGGCGGGTGGTGCGCTGGATGATCGGTCGATGGCTGGAGAAGGGCAGCTCCTATCCGCACATTTTCGAAGAGGCTTTCCGTCTGGAAGGGGCATTGGACGGTGGGGAGGTGGCGATTCGGGTCAAGACGGCGCTGGCTCTTTATCGGCATCTGGAGCCGCAACTGCAGCTTCCGGCGCGGGTGGTGTTCATGCTGGAGGAGTTGCGTCCCATGACCGATCTCTTTCTGGTCAGCGACGGGCAGGCCCTCTTGCAGCGCAACAAGTTCACCGCCTTGGGTCTGGGGGACTATTTCCGTTCGGAGCGGGTGATCTTCACCGACGAGTTGGGCGCGGCCAAACCGGCGATATTGGCCGGGGAGGCGTTGGGTCTGCTTGGCGAGGAAGCGCCGCGTACGCTGTTCATCGGGGATCGTGAGATCGATGCCGGTTTCGCCCGTTCCTGTGGTTTCCTCTACCGTTCGGTGGACGAGGTGATGAGGAGGGAGTGATGCGCAAGGTCTTGGGTTTGACCGCCAGCCGGGCGGATTACGATCTGATGAGTTTGTTGTTTCGCCATCTTCGGGCGGAGGAGGGCATCGAGCTGAAGTTGCTGGTATCGGGGGCCCATTTGTCGCCCACCTTCGGTCATGGGGTGGAGCAGATTCGCCGGGACGGATTCGACATTCTGCTGACTTTGGAAACCCTGCTCGATGCCGATTCCCTGGCCTCCCGCATCAAGTCGGCGGCCATTTTGTTGCAGAACGCTATCGATGTGGTGGCTTTCTGGCGGCCGGATGTGTTGCTGTTTGCCGGGGATCGGGAGGAGGTGATTGTCGGGGGGTTGCTGGGGGCGTATCTGGAGATTCCCACGGTGCATTTTTTCGGGGGGGATCATGTTCAGGACAGTCATGTGGACAATCCGGTGCGGCATGCCACTTCCAAGCTGTCGACGGTGCATATGGTTTCCCTGGAGGAGCATCGGCAGCGGCTGATGCGCATGGGGGAGCATCCCGAGCGGATTCATTGCATCGGCTCCATCGCTTTGGACAAGTTCCGGGAGCATCAGCCGGTGGATTTGGCGGCGTTGCGGCAACGGTTCGGTTTGCCGGAGTCGTTTGCGGATTTCGCGTTGGTGATTTTTCATCCCGTGGCGGGGGAGCGGGAGGAGGCGCATGTCTATTTCGAGAATATTTTATCGGAGTTGAAGGCCAGGGGAATTCCGGCGTTTGTGGGGGCGCCCAATTCCGATCCGATGAACCGGTCACTATTCGAGGTGGCGGCGCGGTATCGGGAGGAGGCGGGGTTTTGTTTTTATCGGAGTTTGGATCGGGATCTGTTTCTGTCCATTTATAAGAACAGTCGGTTCATTATTGGCAATTCGTCGAGTGGGGTGATTGAGGCGGCGTCGGTTCCGATACCGGCGATCAATGTGGGGCAGCGGCAGCGGGGGCGGTTGGCGGGGGAGAATGTGGTGTTTTGCGGCACCTC
>JADGAQ010000296.1 GCA_015231925.1 Magnetococcales bacterium | reverse complement strand
GTGATACGTCCACCCCCGGTCCGAGGGCATACTCAGGCTGCGGATGACAGCCCACGCTTGGTCCAGCCCTTTGAGCGCGGTCGGTTTCACGCCACCCTCCGCATCGGGGGCGAGCCGGTAAACACCTCGCGGCGGTATTCCTTCAGGCCAATCTCCGTCCGCCCCTTGGAAAGGGCCTCTTCTTCGGCAGCCGCCAAATTCACACAGATGCGGCGGGGTACCCAGCCGGTCTTCTCGCCAAACATCCCCACCAGATCATCCGCAACCCGGACCCTCCGGCAGTGCAGATCCCGCAGCAGCAGAGCGTCGGCGAGGTTGGCGAGTTGCGCGCCCTCCCAACGCAGGATGCGGTTATGGATTTTTTCCCATCGCGCCAATTTGGTTTTAAGATTTTCTTCACCGATTAATACAATTGTTGACCCAACCGCCGCATCATGGATGTCCTGGATCACCTCAACGAGCGATGGCTTGGCCAGATAATCCGCCTCGTCTATAATCAGAGGCTTCCTCGTTCCCACCAGGATACGGGCAACCTCAATCGTATAGTCGTCCAGAGAGCCCTTTGGGCTGCTCACCCCAAGTTCCTTCAGGATGCTCGTCAAAAGACTCTTCCGGCTCACGACGGATCGTACCGCCACATAGGCTCCGCAATATTCGACGTGGGCATACGTGGCGGCTGTCGTTTTGCCAAGCCCGCTGAGGCCGTGGAAGCACACAATCCCCGGCAAATGCTGGGGCCTGCCCATTGTTGCCTCGATAGCCTCAGACAAGGCCGCGACATTCCTCAATGGTGCAACTCCTGGCACCTTATTATTACTTTTATCGTCTTGCATGACATACTCCTTCCGTCGCTCTGTTTCGCCCCGATCTTAACCCATCGCCACCCGCAGCTTTTCCACGCGGCACATCGCCCGATATTCCGCGCTCTGCTGATAGCGCTCCAGCCACTCCCTGTCGGCTGTTTCTGTAGCCCAACCGTTTTCCAGCATTCGCTCCAGACGTTGCGCCCGGTGGTACCGATCCTCCCGCGTCTCCTCCTGCTCCGGCTGGGCCTGCATGCGGGCCACAAGCCGGGCGCGGGCCTCGGTCTCCTGCTCGGTTTGCGGTGCCGGTTTGACCGGATCCGTGGCCCGCGCCGCTTTCCCGGCCTCTTGCAGGGCGGGCGTGGTGTGCTGCCCTTTGGGCTGCAATATCGTCACGTTGGGGGCTGCGGCAGCTCGCGCCGCCAGGATCTCCGCGTGGATCCCCTCCGCTCCGGCATCCTTGACCGCCTGCTTGGCGTATTTTTTGGCAACCGCTGTGGCTTGCCGTTGGAGGCTACTGGCCGCAGTGGCCACCTCGGCGCGGGAGACGCCCTGCATGGCAGGATCCACCGCGACGCAGGCAAAGGCGCCATCCATCCCATAGACGTAGATGCGCCCTGCATCCGACTCATCCAGCCGCACCTCCACCTCTTCGCCGACCATCGTGCCCAGCTCGGCGGCGATGTAGGTCCGGCCATCGACGGAGATGCCTTTTTTTGAGACCACCCGCACCCCTTTGAGGGGGTTGAGCAGCAGGTCCAGCGCCCGCTCATCAGCGATGCGGCGCACCGGATCCGGCCATTTGGCTGCAACATCAAAGGGCGTGCGCCCGTCAAGACCATCATGGGGGCGATGCAAATAGATCTTCGTCCAGTCGTCCAAAAACCTCTGCAAGCCGTCGGCGTCCAGATAGGGTAGATCGACCTGTGCCCCGGTATGCATCCATTGCTTGACCCGGCCCTCAATGCCCTTGCGCTCGGCCACCGAGTGGCCGATATAGCCCGGCAGAAGCTCCAGGAGCCCGTGATTCAGGGTGCGGAAATGGCGCTCGATGTGCGGCTTTTCCTGCGGATTGCCCGGATTGCAGAGCCATTGCTCGACTTTAAGAGACTCCAGTACCCGCACCGTGTTGAGGGCAATGTAATCCGATCCGTTGTCAGTCTTGATCACCATGGGCACGCCCCAATCGAGAATGGCGTTGCGGATCAAGGCCGTAACTGCGGCGCTGGACGAAGAACGCGAAACCAGGAACTTCAGCCGCCTGGAGTAGACATCGATCACCCCAACAATGATGTACCGCCTGCCATCCTTGAGGATGATATCCGCCTTGGTGGAGTCCATCTCCCAGAGCTGATTTAGGGAGTCCAAATGCTCCGAGCGTGAGCCAAAGGCGGGCATGTGCTGACCGCGCCACTTGTCCGGATCGGTTATACGTAAATAAAATGAGGCGTTGTTTAATTTCCAGTGCCTAATTACGTTACGAATAGTGTCGTAACTCGTCTCCGTGCCCGGAAACCGGGCTTGTACAGCCTGTTCGACCACCACAGCCCGGACGTGCGGATACTGGATGATCATGGCCTCCACCAGGGCAAATTCGGCCTTGGTAATGGCGAACTGGTCCTTTCGGTTGCCCAGCTTACCCAACAGCCCACCCACCCCAGACTTCATGCCGACATGCCAGCGCAGCAGGGTGCGAGGTGAAAAACGCACGCCGCGAGCCTCCTCCGGCAGGAACTCGTTACCGCTGTTCACCGCCTCGCAAAAGGCGGCGATGGCGGTCTTGACAGCCCCGCCGATTTGCTTGTGGTAGGCCCGGAAGGCCTGTATGACCGCAAACCGCCTGTCGGCGGCTTCCCGGTTGTAATTCGCGGCTTCTTTGTAGGCGACGAGACCTTCCTCGATCTCTTTTTGACCGGGCGAGGTACGCCGGATCCTGCTTTTTACGGCCTCCGGCAGACTCTCCAGATTGGGCCGCTCCCGCCTGGCGATGGCCCTCTGCACCGCAACCTTGGCCAGATCGGACAACCCCTCCGCATCGGCAAGGGTCACGGTGTCGGCGTATTTCTCCACAACCGCCACCTGCGCGGCTTCCGGGAGGGAGGAGAGGGGGTATTCGTAGCCGCCACCGCAGCCGGACCGCTCTTTCCCTTGGATATTGTTGCGTTGGAACCAAGTCCGCACTCTTCTTTCTGTGCCCGGCAGTCCCGGCAAGCCAAGAGCTGCAACTTCTTGCGCGTTCATATAGGCAGGGAGGCTGCTCACGATTCGATCCTCATCCAATCGGGCAGATCCTGGATCGCATCAGGGCAGCCCATGATCTGGAGTTCCCGCAGCACCCTGTAATTGTGCCTCGCCCCATGGATGGTCTGACTGACGGTTTCAGGGGTGACGCCGCACTTCTTGGCTACTGCGGCATTTGTGATGCCCCGCTCAACCATCCATCCACGGACTTTTCTTCCTTCCGGCTTCCGGCTCATAGCAGCTCTTCCTCCAGCTTTCGTTGCCTCTTCCGGGCTTGGCGCACTGCCATCTCCTCTTCCGCCCATTTCAGCCTCACCACGTCCTGCCCCTCGATGACCCGCCACCCGAGACAACCCACCAG
>JADGAQ010000295.1 GCA_015231925.1 Magnetococcales bacterium | reverse complement strand
ACGATTTGTGGGAGAGCCCCGAACTGCAACGCGGTCTGAACCGCCTGGCCCTGCAGGATATCGGTCGGCAACACCCGGACTGGGATCTCTCCATCCTGGAACCGATGGCTCGCGGAGGCAGCCTCGCCGGCATTGGTAATCTTTTGAAGGGAATGACGGGGCAAATACCAACGAACGGCTTCCCCAACACGATGATGGCGGCGGCGGAAAATCCGGAAAGTAGACCCGAGAGAGGATCGGATGAATGGAGAGAGGAAAAGTTAAAAGAATGGAATACTGGAATTGATGTTTTGGCCTCCAGGGCTTCACCTGTAGTCAAAGGAGTTATCAAAGTCGGTCGTGGGATTCTAGGATGGCTTGATGATACTTTTCATATTACAAAAGAAGGCTTAGGAAAAAATTTAGGACATGACGCCTTTGAAAACTGTCAAACAGAGAGTTGCCTTCGTCAAGGAACCGAAAGATCGACGGATCATATCGATGCTCGGGATAAAAAGAAGTTAGAAGAACAGCAAAAGGGAAAATAGGAGAAGCCGGAAATACCGGGGTGGTCTGTTCCTGACAGGCCGCCCCTTTTCAATCAGGAGGCAGTATGAAGCGACTCTATCCATTGCTTTTCCTGTTTCTGCTCGGCGCGGCGGATATTCAAGAGGAGTTGGACAAGGCCGAAAAGCTCAGTCAGGGGAGCCCGGAAGAGCGCGTTCAGTCGATGCAGCTCTATGAAACCCTGGCGCGACAGGGCATTGCCGATGCCCAGGCGCATTATGGAGAAAATCTGTTACTTGGCGAGGGGACGGAACAAAACGCCTCGGAGGGGTTGCTCTGGCTCCACAAAGCCATTGACCAGGGCAACGGGATGGCCATGAGAATGTTGGCGGATGCCCATAAAGAGGGCAAAGGTGTGGAAAAGGAGATCCGTCTCTATCTGCATTGGCTGCGAAAAGGGGCCGAGGCCGGGAGTATTGCCGCGCAGTTCCGGCTTTACAAAGAGCTTGTCTCGGGCGAGTACCTGCCTGTCGATAAAAGGGAGGCACTCTTCTGGATCAAAAAAGCCGCAGAGCAGGGCTCGATCCCCTTGCGGCGCATCCATGCCTATCATCTTCTCACCGGGGAACTGGGGGAACAGGATATCCCCTGGGCCGTGGCGGAACTGGAAGTGCTGGTGGCCAAAGGATCCGACAAGGCCCGATTGATTCTGGCGGAAAGGGCCGTGAAGGGTCTGTACGGCAGTCCGGTGGACCCGCAACGCGCCATCGAATGGGCCTTGCCACTGGCGGAAAGGGGAGTTTCCGAAGCCTGTGAGATTGTGGGCCGGGCTTATGGAACGGAACCTCTGGTTTTTGAGAAAGCCAACCGGCAGAAGGTGGCTTATTGGCTCACCCGGCCCGGCGAGGAGATGAGCGACTTCGCCCGCGCCATGATGCTCTCTCTGTCCGGGGTTATTCATCTGGATGATCCCCCCGAGGCGATGCGGCAAACCCGCCACTGGTTCCGAAAAATAGAGGATCGCAAGCTGGCCGACGGAGCCCTTTTTGCGGTTATTCAGTTCGCTTTCAATTCCCGCATTCCCTATTTGATGCGCAGTGCCCCGGATCTGTTGGATGAGCTGGTGGCGGATCGATATCCCGAAGCGCAGTTGTTGAGTGCCGACCTGGGCCTGTTCGGCCTGTCGGAAACCTATTCCCCGTGGACGGTGGCGGGCGGTTATCTTCAGGCTGCGCCCCGTATTCAAGAGGCGCATGAACGCGCCCGCCTGCTGGTTCAAGGCGATTGGGACGGGATTTTTGTCCGGCTTCCGGTGGAGCCGTGGAATCGGAAGAGTACGGCGAAAGCCGATTCCGAGGCCGTTTTGCCCGATGCGGAGAGTTTGCGAACCGCCGCCGAAAAGGGCGACACCCTGGCCATGTGGCAACTGGCGTTGCGGGGCATCGACGAGCAGGGCGCACCGAACGAAACGGCCCGTTCCTGGATGAAGCGGGCTGCGGAGGGGGGCTTCGTGGCCGCGATGGTGCTTCTCGGCAGTGAGCTGGACCGGGGTGAAACCCGAGACGAGACGGCAGCCCATGCCTGGTTGGAAAAGGCGGCCCGCTCGGGTTCAACTTACGGGCGCTACCTGCTGGCAATCCATCGGCTGGTGCATCATTCCGGGCAGAAAGAGGCCGTCGCCGAGGCCGTCTCCCTGCTGGAGTCGTTGGCCGACGAAGGGGTGCAGGCGGCGCGAGCGATGCTGGCGTTTCACTTGTTGATCGAAATGAAAGGGGAAATCCCGCTGCAACGCCTTGAACCGCTGTTGCGCCCGCTGGTCGAGGCCGGATCTCTCTACGCGGCGGAATTTCTGGCCCAAACGTTGATTCATGCCACTCCCCTGACGGCCCAGCATCTGGCAAAGGTCCGCCAGTTGTTGGAAGAGAGGGCAAAACGGAACCAGGAGCCGAACCCGGTTTTGCAGGCGATAGCAGCGGAATTGACCCCGGAGGGGGTGCCTCTGCCCGAAGAACCGAATGCCCAGACCCTGCCCATTCTGCAAGAGGCAGCCTCTCCCGATTCACTGGCCGAATTTTACAGTGAGTTCGGCAGTCAGCTTCTGAAACCGGATCACCATGCACTGCACCGTCTGGGGCTGGTCTGGCAGAAGCGGGCGGCGCGACTGGGGCAAGGGGCGGCCCTGAAGCGGTTGGGCCATCTCTATTTGTTGGGTTATATCGTGGACATCGACACGCAGGCGGCGCGGCGGTGGTACGAGCAGGCGGCTGCCACGGGAGATGAGGAGGCCGGGCAACTGGCGGCTCTGCTGGCCCGGCAGGAGTTCGATGCGGCACGCGAGAGGACGCCGCTGGAGGCGTGTTGGTACTCCAAAACTCCGGACAAATACTGGTTGGAGTGGGACCAGACCAGGAATTTCACCAAGCCCTGAAAGTCATACGGTGGGATTATCTCCCCCCGACATTCTTCTGGGCAGCACCCTGAGACGTGTCTTTAATCTGTTGACTTTCAATATGTTATCCTTTAAAAATTAAAAAAAAGAAAATGTTTTGACTTTTTTGCATTATATATGAAAATAATATTGTAAAAATATTCAATTAAAATCTATAATAGATAAACAGAGCGTCAATGGATAGAATATATTCTTTTTTTGATTTCTAAAAGATAACATATTGAAAATCAAAATAGCCAGTCCCCATTTCCGCACGTTTTGCCACGGGAATATCCCACCTCCGAATCGCTCATCGCTTCCTTCCGCCAAATCCAACGCCTTTGTCAAGTGAAGTTTCTGTCGGATGCAAAAAATATTTCTCGAAAAGTGGTCATTTTACGCCTGTTTCTTCCGTTTTGTGAACTTTCGCGCGTTATCAGCTCTTTTTCTTTTTCCTATAATGGCCTGATCGACGGCAATCGGGTCGTCTTGCATCTTGCAGAAGTATCTG
>JADGAQ010000294.1 GCA_015231925.1 Magnetococcales bacterium | reverse complement strand
CTGGTGGGTTGTCTCGGGTGGCGGGTCATCGAGGGGCAGGACGTGGTGAGGCTGAGGTGGGCGGAAGAGGAGATGGCAGTGCGCCAAGCCCGGAAGAGGCAGCGAAAGTTGGAGGAGGAGTTGCTGTGAGACGAAACGGGAGGCTTATCAGAGCCTGGATGGTGCTGAACAATATCAAAAATAATGATGTTGCTAAAATGGCTGGCCTGACATCGCCTATTGTTTCGAGAACTATTCACGGAGAGAAAAACAACGCAAGAGTATTATCGACCCTGAAGGAAATGGGGTGTCCTGTAAAGATTCTGGCTTTTCCAGGATTGATAGGTGAAGCGAAATGAGTACCTTTCCGGCCTACCTGACAGCGCAGGAAATTGCGGAACATGCGATTCAGGGAATCCCTGCAACAAAGCGGGGAGTGGCGGTCTGGTTAAAGCGCGGAGGAATCGTTGGTTGTGAACGCGCCGGTCGCGGCGGGGGCTACGAATACCCCCTCTCCTCCCTCCCCGAAGCCGCGCAAATGGCGGTTATCGAAAAATACGCCGACACCGTAACCCTTGCTGACGCCGTGGGGTTGTCCGATCTGGCTCGGGCGGCCATCGAGCGGGCGGTGGCGCGGCGGGAGCGGCCCGCGATGGAGGAATTGCCGGCCCCGATCCAACGGAGGCTGCGCCGCTCCCGCCCCACGCCGGACGGCGAGGCCGGGTTGGTGGCTTACAAAAACGCCCCGACCTACAACCGGAAGGAAGCGGATCGTCGCTTTGCGATCATGCAGGCCTTCCGGGCTTATCACACCCGCATCGGTGGGGCCATCAAGCCCGCCATGCAGGCCTTTTGCGAGGCGTTGGATTCCGGGATGGAGTTTTTGCCGGAGGAGGCTCGCGGAATGCCCTTCTCGGCCCGGTCCCTGCTGCGCTGGCACACCGAAATGAAGCGGGCCGGGGTTGGCGGGCTGCTGGCCAAACATGGCAACAGAAAGAATTGTTTCAAGATTAGCGAACAAGCCAAGAATTTTGTTATTTCGATGGTTGTGGAATATCCCCACGCCCAGTACCGAATGATCGAGGAAGCGGCAAAGACCCGGTTCGAGGCAGCACCGCCTTATGACACCATCCGGGCGGTGATCAAGATCTGGAAAGAGCAAAACAAGTCGCTCTATCTGTTTTTGACCAACCCGGACGAATGGAAATCGCGTCATGCG
This sequence comes from Magnetococcales bacterium, assembly GCA_015231925.1. Taxonomy (NCBI): domain Bacteria; kingdom Pseudomonadati; phylum Pseudomonadota; class Magnetococcia; order Magnetococcales; species Magnetococcales bacterium. The sequence continues at coordinate 2,233 of JADGAQ010000294.1, read as the reverse complement.
GTGGCCTTTGGCAGCAAATCCGAGGATGTCACTGCGCTGAACCAGCGCTGGGAGATGGACAGCACCAAGGCGGATCTGATCCTGGCGGACGGTCGCCGTCACGTCATTGTGGGGGTGATCGACATCTACAGCCGCCGCATGAAGCTGCATGTCTCCTTGACTTCGTCGAGTGCTGCGGTGACCGCGACGCTGCGCCGGGCGATCCTGGACTGGGGCAAGCCGCAGGAGGTCGTTACGGACAACGGGTCCGACTACGTCTCCAAGCACATGGTGCGGGTGGCGCAATCCCTTGGGATCGAGCAATACCTGTGTGACCCCTTCCAGCCACAACAAAAACCGTTCATTGAGCGCCATCTGGGCACCTTATCCCATAGCCTAATGGAGCTGTTGCCGGGCTATGTGGGCCACAGCGTGGCGGATCGGAAGGCCATCGAGGCCCGCAAGAGCTTTGCCCAGCGGCTGATGCACCAGGGGGAGACCATCGAGATCCCCCATCTGGATGCGCCTGGGTTGCAGGAGTTTTGCGACCTCTGGACGGAAAAATACCACGCCAACCGCAGGCATCGCGGGCTGAACGGGCGCACCCCGCTGGAGATGGTAGCGACCTGGGCTGATCCGGTGGAGCGGGTGGCGGATGAGCGGGCCTTGGACATGCTGCTGTGCCCCGCCCCCAAGGGCGAGGGGACGCGGGTATTTGGCAAGAAGGGCATCCAGGTGGGCAACCGCTACTACATCGCCCGGGAGCTGGCTGCGGCGGTGGATGTGGGGGAAGAAGTCGAAGTGCGGATCGACGAGAGCGACCTGGGGCGCATCTTTGTCTTTGGGCTGGACGGGCGGTTTATCGCGGTGGCGGAAGACCCCTCCTGGGCGGGCATCTCCCGCAAAGAGGAAGCGGTGGCCGCCAGGAGGCTGCAGAAAGACCGCATGAACAAGGCTTGCGCCGTAGTGAAAAAGCAGGCCAAAGAGGCCGGTCTTGGGGGCATCTACGCGGAGATCATCGCCAATCGGGCGGAGGGTGTGAAGAACGTGGCCTTCCTGCCGCGCCCCGCCAAGACGGTCACCACGCCCGCGCTGGAAGAGGCTGGCAAGGCAGCCAAGGTGGCCGATCCGTCGGTCTCGCCGGCCCCTTCGCGCCCCGAAACACCGCGCAAGGGGCTGGCCGAGATTGTAGGCCGCATCGGCAAGGAGCCGCTGCCGGAGAGCCGCATGGACCGGTACCGCCGGGCCAAGGGTATCGAGGCCGCGATGGAGCGTGGCGAGGAGGTACCGGAAGAGCAAAGGACGTGGCTCTCCCGGTACCAGCAGGGCTCGGAATACCGGGCTGAGTCGGTGGTGGATAAGCTGCGGGCGGCAAAGTAGGGAAACAAGGCGACACGGGCGAAAGGAAAGGCTACAACATGTTTAATGATAAAAGTATATCAGGAATGGGAAACGTTGCGGCATTACGCAACGTTGGGGCTTTGGCGGAAGTCGTGGAGTACATCACCAGTCGGGAGGAGCATTTGCCCGGACTGGGCTGTTATTACGGGCCAAGCGGATACGGCAAAAGCACTGCCGCCGCCTATGTCCACGCCCAGTACCAGGGGATTTTTGTTGAGCTGGGAAGCACCTGGAACCGCAAGTACCTGTTGCAGCAAATCCTGCGGCAGATGGGGGTGGAGCGGCCCAGCGGTACCTTGCCGGAGCTGATGGAGGAGGTGTGCCGCATCCTCTCCGGGATACGCAAGCCGCTGATCCTGGACGAGGCGGACATCCTTGTGGCCAAGGGACTGGTGGATATGGTCCTGGAGATCCACCAGAAGACCGTAAAGCCGGTCATCGTGCTGATCGGTGAGGAGAAACTGAAGGACAAGCTGCGCTCCTGGGAGAAGGTGCATAACCGGTTTTTGCGGTGGGAGGCAGCGGTTGCGGCGGATCTGGAAGACGGCAAGGCCCTGCGCGACCTCTACTGCCGCAAGGTGGAGGTGGCGGACGACCTGTTGGAGGCCATCTGCATCGCGTCCCAATGGGTGCCCCGGCGCATCTGCGTCAACCTGTCCATGGCGCAGGAGTCGGCCATCAACCAGGGCGCAGAGCGCATCGATCTGGCCAGGTGGGGTAAGGGGAGCTTTTACACCGGGCACGCGCCGGAGCGGAGGGTGGCATGAAACCGACCGCGCTCAAAGGGCTGGACCAGGTGTGGGCTGTCATCCGCAGCCTGAGTATGCCCTCGGACCGGGGGTGGACGTATCAC
>JADGAQ010000293.1 GCA_015231925.1 Magnetococcales bacterium | reverse complement strand
GGGGGTTCGGGGGGGATTATCCCCCTCGACGGGTCCAGGGCAGCGCCCTGGGACTCTTCCTTCGCTGTTGACGTCCAACCCCATGGGGTCCAGGGGGCACCCCTGGGACTTTTCCTTTCGCCGTTGACTTTGTCATGTCGCGCGGTGCGGGGTCCTGAATAGTTACCTCTGCAAAAGGCCTTTCGGGGCAAACACCCACTTTCCGTCGGGTGGCGGCTTCAAGGATGGGGGGATGAGGCCCCCCCTTGCCCCCCCGCGGTCCGCTGCGATAAATCCGTTCGGTGCGGCATGGCGGCTTTCGGGATTTCATTGGCGGCAGCGGACCGCAAGGCAAAGGCCACGTCAACACCTTGGGGCTCCGCCCCAAACCCCGCCGGGGGGGATAATCCCCCCCGGACCCCCGTATGACTGAACAGAAGCCTTCAGGATTGGGTGAATATTTTCGCCGGATCCAAGTCCAACCAGTATTTGTCCGGATTGCGGGAGTACCAGCACGCCTCCAGGGTAACCCGCTCGCGAGCCTGATCGACAGCCTTTCGCGCCAGCAACGCCGCCAGTTGCCCGGCCTCGCCGTCTCCCGTGACGGCAGCCTGCTCGTACCACTGCCGCGCCGCCTCCGTATCGATGTCCACGATATAACCCAACAAATGCAGATGCCCCAACCGCTTCATCGCAGCACCGTTCCCCAGTCGCGCCGCCCGCTTCTGCCAGACCAAGCCAAGGCGGTGCAGGACATATTGATCCGGTGTCAGAAGCTGACTGCCGGACTCACTGTAAAATTCGGCCAGTGAGTCGGGAGAAGCGGCCTCTTGCAGAATGGGCAGTGTCTGGGCATTCGGTTCTTCGGGCAACGGAACGCCCTCCGGGGTCAATTCCGCTACGGCGGCTTGAAATCCCTGAATAATCGGCAGATCTCGCTTCGCCATCTCTGCCAACAGGTTCCGAGCCTGGGCCAGATGCTCCTCCGTCAGGGGAGAGGCGTTAATCAGAGCCTTTGCCAGAGCTAACGTCGCATAGCCTGATCCGGCCTCGACCAGCGGGCGCAACAGCGGTTCAAGGCGTTGCAGCGGGATTTCCCCTTTCATTTCGATCAACAAGTGAAACGCCAGCATCGCTCGCGCCGCCTGCACCCCATCGTCGGCTAACGACTCCAGCAGGGAGATGGGCTTGGAGACACTCTCCTTCTCCCTCGAATGAAAAATGAAAAAATGGTTTGCCAGCAGGTAACGCCCGTAGGTCGACCCCGAAAGGGCCGCCTTTTCCAGCCAGGCGTGAGCCGCTGCCTCGTCCCGGGTTTTGCCCCGATCCAGCTCACTGCCGAGAAGCATCATCGCGGCGACAAAGCCCCCCTCCGCAGCCCGTTTCATCCAGGAACGGGCCGCTTCGTCCGGCGCACCCATTTCGTCGATCCCCCGCAACGCCAGTTGCCACATGGCCAGGGTGTCCCCTTTTTCGGCGGCTTGCCGCAACGTCGCCCCGTCGGGAAGAACGGCCTCGGCATCCGACTTCGTCGTGGTTCCCCGGTTCCACGGCTCCACCGGTAGACGGGCGAAAATCCCGTCCCAATCGCCTTGAACGAGCAGCCGGGCGCGTTCATTCGCCTCTTGAACATGGGGCGCGGACTGAAGATAACCACTCGCTACCCGCCAAAGGGAAGTGGCTTCCGACAGGCCATACAGGCCCAGATCGGCATTCAACAACTGCGCTTCGGGATAATGATCCGCCACCAGCTCATCCAACAGATCCGGGGCGTTAAACATCAAAAAAGGAATGGAAGAATTGAAAGCGTATTGCACGAACGGGTAGAAGATCTTGGCGGCCTGCTTACGGTCCTCGATTTGCCGAAACCAGTGGCGGGTTTGCCGTATCGCCTCGGGCGGATCATCCCGGTGCATTGCCAAGGACAAATAGAGCATCAGAACGCGGGATTTTTCGCTCATCCTGTCACCGGGTCGGGTGAGCCAGTAGACCGCCTTCTGCTGGTTGGCCGTCTCGAAGAGCAGAGGGGGCGTTCCATAAGCCTGTCCCACCATCTCACAGGCCTCGGGATCCCCCTGTTCCGCCAGTGGCAAGGCCCATTCAATGGCGCGGTGCGGATCCACCGGGCTGCCGTAGAGGCCCTTCAAAGCCCTTTCCGCCAGAATCAGTCGGGCCTTTTCGGAACCTTTGGCCACCAGCACTTCCAATTCCGCCACGGCCCAGGGGATATCTTGTTCCCCCCGTTCCCCGGTGAGAAGAAGATAGGCATGGATGCGTCGCAAAGGGATCGAGCCCTGCCCCGCCGCTTTTTTGAGCCAGAAGAGTGCTTCCTTATTGTCGACAGGCAGGTACTCGTTCGAAATAAGCTCTTTGTAGAGCTGGAACTGCGCGGCAATGCTCCCGGCTTCGGCGCCTTTTCGCAGCCAAAGCAGATAGAGGCCGATCTCCTTTTCCACACCCTGGCCCACTTTATAGGCCTCTCCCAGCATTCTCATGGCCATCCCGTTGCCCTGGTCAATGGCCTTGTGGAGCCAGAGCAACCCTTCCGAGGCGTTTTGTTCCGTCATCTCGCCATATAACAGATTTTGTCCATAATGCGCCTGAGCATCGGCAACGCCCTGTCGAGCCAGGGTTTCATAGAGCTGCATTGCCTGAACGCGCTCTTCCGGGCTCCCCTGACTGAGCTGGTAGGCCTTGTCCAACTCCTCTTCCATATCCGCCGCGCCGAGCAGAAACAGAAAAAGCAATGGATAGAGTCGCTTCATACGGCCTCCTGATTGAAAAGGGACGGCCTGTCGGGAGACAGGCCGTCCCGGAATTGGCGGTTTTTCCTATTGACTCTGTTCTTTTGGCTGTTCTTCCAACTTCCGCTTGTCACGCGCGTCGATATGATCAGTCGACTTTTCGGTTCCGTGACGAAGACACTCTTCAGTTTTACAGTTTTCGAAGGAATTGTGTCCTGTATTTCTCGCTGCTCCTTCCCTGAATTCCTTGGCGTACCCATCGGCTTTTTCTAAACCGTATTGGAAGAGACCCATAATAAGTTTAGCGGGCCATGGCAAGAGAGATCGAATACCCATCACAGCCAGTTTCTTAGATGTGGATTCCTCTTGGCTTCCTGCGCCGGATCCTGGCTCGTTTTGACCATCTGGCGTTTCCGCCGCCGCCATCATCGTGTTGGGGAAGCCGTTCGCTGGTGTTTGCCCCGCCATTCCCTTCAGCATGCTGCCGACGCCGGCGAGAGCGCCGCCACGGGCCATCGGTTCCAGGATGGAGAGATCCCAGTCCGGGTGTTGCCGGGCGATATCCTGCAGGGCGAGGCGGTTCAGGCCGAGTTGTATCTCGGGGGCATTCCACGAATCGTCGGCATCGTTCGCGGCTCCGAAATCCCACTTCGGGATGGCGGTTTTGGGGGAGGAGGGTTTGTTGCCGACTAGGGCGTGTTGACATTTGCCAGATTTTGGTTCCTGGCAAGGCGCAAGACGGT
>JADGAQ010000292.1 GCA_015231925.1 Magnetococcales bacterium | reverse complement strand
TGAGCAATCGGAATGAGCCGTGAAGCAGTTCCTTTAGGTCTTGGTTACCCCCGCCGCTGCTGCGCAATGTGGTATACAACTGCTCGATGGGGTAGCGTCCCGCATCCTTCTGCCGTCCGGCCCCGGAGCCGATGCCGCGAATTTCCAGACTGCCGGTACGATGCAGCAGAGCTTGCAGCCAGATAGTAAGGTCCACGCCCGTTTGGCCCGAGGAAACATCCTCCCTTTGGATATGGGCAATCAGCCGTACACCGTGCTTGACCTCCAGTTCGACCCGGCTCCAGGGCAGGAGGGGCGAAACAGCCAGTCCGGGGGTGGCTTTATCGGCATGGTTGTTCCAATCGTCCCAGAAGAGCTTGCTGGTAGCCAGAACCATGGGGCGGGTTTCGTTGAGCAACTCCCGGACCCTTTCATGGTCGATAATCCGGGTCGCTTCGGTGAAGGCGTCACTGAGTTGCTGTTTGCCGACATCCTCCACATCGCCCAGGGTCAGACCGACCCTCAAACGCATGAGATATTCCGTGTGAGTCATATTTTGCTTGATCAGGGCCTGTTCAAGGTCCAGGGCAAAGCGCATGACCAGTGGGGTGGGATAAATGGAAGTGTACAAAAAGTAACCATCTCCCGTTCCATGCCAGGAAAACACTCTCTGGGGATCCGCAAAACCCACAAGAGGTTTCAGCGTGGAGACGATCAGCCCGTCAAGGCGGGTTAGGATGGCTCGTTTTTCGGGGGTTTCCAGCTTGGAAAATTCCGCTATATCAATCAAAATAACCGGAATATGCCGAGCATCGGCCATAAGGGCCTCCTTGTCAGGAATCAGGGGTCGTGGTATCCACCGGTCGGGGTGCGGTGCGGATGCTCTCCACCATGGCGGCCAACGCCAGCAGTACCCCGCGATTCAGAGGGAGCAGCTCCCGGCAGTCGTGAATGAGGATGCCGGTGACGAAGGCCGAGGCCAGGGCGGCGGTTTCGAAGGTGAGGGGGGAGAGGCGGCAATAGTTCAGATAGACCGGGTCCAGATGCTCCCGGGTTTGGGCCAGGTTCATCCGGGAAAGCTCCAGCGGGGCCTGCTCCCGGGCGATGGCGTCGTAATCCAGGGTGTGGCCCAGGGCGTTCAGCGCGGAGTTCAGGATGGCTTCCATGCGGGCGCCGAACTCGTCGGCCTCTTCCAGTTGCACCGAATCTCCCGGTGCAAACGTCGAGTCGGCGGGCAGCAGGGAACGCAAGGCCATGGTGCCCGCCATGCGGGCCGCCGAGGCGATCAGGGTTTCGGGGTGTTGCGCTCCGTCGATCACCAGTAGCTTGCGCAGCACGGTGTTGAAAAAATCCACGGCTTCGCTCAAGTTCGTGCGGGGATCAGGCTGCGCCAAGGTCCACTCCTTTGACTTTCAATATTTTATCTTTTAAGTATCAAAAAAAGAAAATGTTCTGTCCTTTGACGTTTTGCCTATTCTGTATTTTGCACCGGGCAGTGGGATGGTATCAACGGCAAAAGTCCCAGGGCGCTGCCCTGGACTCAGTCGGCAGGATAATCCCCCCCGAACCCCCGTATGAATTATTCAGAATTCCATGGGCAGTTCCACAATGCGCGGCTTGCCCGATTTGCCCGGAAATTCGGTGAACAAGGCATCGATCATCACCGGGATCACGGCGGCCATCATGCGGGACGTTCCGGAACTGACCACCTTGGATTCCAATACCTTGCGGGTTTTGCCCTGCTTGCGGGAGGCGTTGTCCAGAATATCCAGGGTCAGGGTGCGGGTGTAGATCGTCGCCGTGGTGGAGGTTACGCCGACCACGCCGATCGTGGGGGTGGAAATGGTGGTTCCGGGCGTGACCGTCACCGTGTCCCCCGTCCGGGTCACGGTGCCCGGCAGATGGGTGGTGTTGTAACCGGTGGTGCCCAGGATGGGGTGGGGTTCCTGAACATCGTGGCCCGCATCGATGCCGTAATGCAGGGAAAGCAGCAGATCCGCCTCCTCGATGGAGGTCTCTTCCAAGCCGAAAATGCGGAATTTGGCCCGGATGCGATTGGCGAAGGCATTGTACTCCAGACTGCCCTCCTGATCCTTGTCCGGCAGAAAGGCGAATCGCTGGTGACGAATGCTGCCGGGCAACTCGTGATACACCACGATCTCCGAAGTTACCGGCCAACTCGACACGCAGCCGCCAAGCAGCAGCAGAAACACCAGCATCAGGGAGGTTTTCATGGCGTTGGCCTGTCGTGCGTGCGGGAGAAAGGTGTCTTCAGTCTCAGGCGATGGCCGAATGGCCAGCCGAATCCGAAACCGGAACGGAACGCTGATAAAGCGTTTCCGGGGCGATATCCAACTCTCCGGGCCAGGTGACGGTGCCGAAGGCCACCCTGGCTTGGGCAAAAAGGTTTTTATCCTGAAGGCGAATGAAGACGCCGCGTGTCAGGTACGGCGTGCAGTCGAATTGCCGGATTTCGCCATTGTCGAAACGCAAATGCAGTTGGTATTCCGAAAGAGCGATGGCCTGGGTCACCATGGGGTACATTGTTGCGATTCCTATTTCAACGGTTTGATCCGCCGGGGCAGTTCGCCTTCCACCGCCAACGCCCAGTTGATCAGGAGTTCCTCCCGGTGCATGTCGATCCATCTGCGAATGTGATGCATTTTATTTGGAGGCATCGTTCCTGCCAAACATTCCCCGTCCAGGATGGCAAAGGAGGCTTCGAAGTTCTGGTAACGAGCATGAATGTGGGGTTTCCGATGTTGTCCTTCATCGAAACAATACATTAAAATCAGGATGCCGTAAAACGTGGAAATGACGGGAATGGCTGCCTCCTTGGGAAATTCACCCCCCCAGCGCCACCATGTGCGGCCCGGCGCGACGGGAGCCGGCGTCGCTGTCCATCTCGTGGGACCAGGGTTTGTCCCGCAGCCCCCGTTCGATGAGGGCGGTCAGTTCGGCGTCCGTGGCGCCGTCCCGCAACGGGGTGAGCAGATCGAGCTGATTCTCCCGGCCCAGACACAGAACCAGCTCCCCGCGTGAGGTGAGCCGCACCCGGTTGCAGGTTTCGCAAAAATGTTGCGAAATGGCCGAGATGATGCCGATGTCGAGGTCGCCATCCACGGCGCGGTAATAGCGCGCCGGTCCCGCCGACTTGACCTGAGGGGCCCCTGCCGGCACGAAACGGGTGCCGAGGGTCCGTTCCAGCCGGGATACGATCTCGGTGGCGGGCACGAACTGTCCCAGCGCCGCGAAACCCGCCTCGCCGATGGGCATGGCCTCGATGAAACGCAGCAATACCTTGCGCTGCCGTGCGAAGGCCACCATGTCGGCTAGTTCGTGGTCGTTGACGCCGCCCATGACCACCATGTTGAGTTTTACCGGAGTAAGACCCGCCTCCACCGCGCCGTCGATGCCCTCCAGAACCGGTTGCAGCCGTCCGCCGCGGGTGATGCGGGCAAAGGTCTCCGCATTCAGGGAGTCGAGGGAGATGTTGACCCGTCCGATGCCCGCTTCCTTCAA
>JADGAQ010000291.1 GCA_015231925.1 Magnetococcales bacterium | reverse complement strand
GCTGGCCGATATCCTGCCACCCCCGCTCTATATCCTGGAGTCCTACCTCGTCCTACTGGAAACCCTCCCCGAAACCCGCGCCGATACCATCCGGCAGCAGCAAAAGCGTTTCATCCAGTTGCAGGAGGAGTACCGCAACCGTCATGACCACTGGTTGAACCACCACCAGGGGGGACGTATCCGGACACTTCTGAATGAGGAAGTGCATCGACCCGCCCTGGAATTTTTCGAAATGGCCAATAAGGCGTATTTTCCGGCAATTCTGGGTTCGGAACGCACCAAAGCCACGCAACTGATCCAGGGACCGCTGCGGGACAGCTACCTGAAGCATCGACAGGCCATCGACGAACTGGTCAAACAGGCCACAATGGAAAACGCAAGCCTGGAAATATCAGCCGGCGAAATCACCTGGCAACGCACCCTGATAATGGTGTTGATGGGCTTTCTGGCGGTTACGCTGGTCATCGGCTTATCTCTGCTGCTGGTGAACTCCATTGTCAAGCCGCTGAAGTCGCTTCAGTCCCTGGTGTTGCGCATTGCCGCAGGGGATTTGAGCGGCGGCGGGGATGCCGTCGCGACCGGCAGTCAGGGCAACGAGGTGGCCATTCTGGCCGCAGCCATGCATACCATGACCGTAAATCTGCGGCAGATGTTTCTGGGCATCCGCGATAGCGCCCGACGTTTGCAAGAGCGTTCGGTCTCTCTTTCCGAGTCGGCCAGGAGTCTGTCGGACTCCTCCGGCACGCTTCAGGGGCAGGCGGTGCAGATGTCCCGACTGACCGACGAGATGAGTCGTAACATGCACAGCATCTCCTCCTCGGCGGAGCAGACGGGTGGTAACGTGCAAACCATCTCCGATGCCGCCGCAGAAATGAACGAGGGCATGCGCACCATCTCCGCCGCAGCGGAACAGGCCACGGCAAACCTCACCACGGTCGCCGCTGCCGGAGAGGAGGCCAACACCAGTCTGCAAAACGTGCTGGAGGCCTCGCTACGTTCCAGCGGCAACCTGTCCACCGTGGCAAACACCGCGGAAAAGATCAGCGACTCCCTTGGCAAAGTGCGTCATCGCAGCAAAGCCGCCGCCCAGGAGGCCAGTCATGCCAGCAGCAAGGCCCAGGAGTCCCTGCAGACCCTGGAGGATCTGGTTCGGGCCGTGCGGGAGATCGACGAGGTCGTGGTCCTGATCAACGATATCGCGGAACAAACCAATATGTTGGCTCTCAACGCCGCCATTGAGGCGGCGGGCGCGGGCGATTCCGGAAAGGGTTTCGCCGTGGTGGCCAACGAGGTCAAGGAACTGGCCCGGCAAACCGGCAGCGCCACACAAAATATTTCTAATCAAATCGACAAGGTCCGCTCCTTTTCCCACAACGTCGATTCCGCCGTCCATCTTGTGGTGGAAACCATTCAACGTCTGCGCGATTCCAATCTCGACATCCTGTCCTCCATCGAGGAACAGGACCAATCCCTGGCGAGGATCAGCCAATCTCTCAACGACGTCGGAGATGAAACCCGTCAGGTGACTTCACAGGTGGGGGAGGCCAGCAAAGGCATCGATGAGGTCTTCCGCCGCGTACAGGAACTCACTCTGGGAATTACCGAGATCAACCACAACGTGGCGGAAGCTTCCAGAGGCATGGAGCGCATTACCCGAAATCTGCTGGAAGCGGCTCAAGGAATGGATGGCATCACCCTCAACGTGCGCGAGGTGTCCGAGGCTTCCGAAGGGGTGGCACAACACATGGGCAGAGTCAAACAGACGGCCACCGGCGTGCAGGAGTCGAGCGTCTCGCTGGAAAACGGGGCCAGGGACCTGACCCAGATTTCCCAAAACCTCGATCAGTCGCTGGCACGGTTTACGCTGTAAATCATAAGGATCTCGTCAAGTATACCAGGCTTGGGGGAATCACCCCCCAAACCCCATCCAGGGGATGCCGCGTATACTATTGCCGGATTCGGAAGAGTTGCACAAAAATAATAATCGCCGTATCGGCAGCGTTTCGCAACCGGCCCTGTTCCTACTGAATCCCCAGCTTCTCCAGCTTGCGATAAAAGGTCGAGCGGGCCACTCCCAGCAGTTTGGCCGCCTGTTTCTTGTGCCAGTGGGCCGCTTCCAGGGCCCGCAGGATCGACTCCTTCTCGCTGCCCGCCGGAGAGGAGGTCACCGCCGGCGGAATCACCGCCGGATCGGCGCAGGGCCGCCCCAGCAGCAAACTCTTCGGCAGATGCTTGACCCGGATCAGCGGCACCCGACAGATCACGAAGGCGTGTTCCAGCACGTTCTCCAACTCCCGCACGTTGCCCGGCCAGGGATGATGCTGGAAAATATCCATCACCTGGGGGGCCACCCCGCCGATGGAACGCTGATACTTGGTGTTGAACTTGGCCACGAAGTGAGCCACCAGCAACTCCAGATCCCCCAGTCGCTCCCGCAACGGCGGCATGGGAATCTCCACCACGTTGAGCCGGAAATAGAGATCCTCCCGAAAGGTGCCCTTCTCCACCTCTTCCCGCAGATTCTTGTTGGTGGCCGCCACGATGCGTACATCCACCCGAATCGGCCTGGCATCCCCCACCCGCTCGATCTCCCGCTCCTGAATGGCCCGCAGCAGCCGCGTCTGCATGGCCGGACTGATGTCGCCGATCTCGTCCAGAAAGATGGTGCCCCCGTCCGCCAGCTCGAAGCGCCCCGCCCGATCCCGCACCGCACCGGTGAAGGCCCCCTTCACATGACCGAACAGCTCCGATTCCAGAATGGTCTCCGACAGCGCCGAACAGTTCACCTTGACCATCGGGCCGTGCTGCCGGTCGCTCTCCCGGTGCAGCGCCTCCGCCACCAGCTCCTTGCCGGTGCCCGACTCCCCCGAAATCAACACCGTGGTGTCGGTGCGGGAGAGATCCCGTATCAGTTGATAAACCTCCTGCATCACCTCCGCACCGCCCACCAGACGGTGAAAATAGGTGGGACGCTCCGGCTGACACTCGCTCACCCCGCTGCGTTCCCGGATCACCGCCGCCGCACCCGCCGATTTGCCCTGGCCGTCGTAAAGCGGAAAAACCCCCAAGCGCACCCGCAACCCCTGCCCCGGCGGCGCGGCATCCGGGCAAACCAGCTCCACCTCCTCGATCACCGTATGTTCCGCCATGGCCTGTTCCAGCAATCGGGCCAGACGCGGCGCACACGGCGCTTCCAGGGCGTCGAGCCGCTGTCCCGCCATGCCCGGCGGCCAGTGACAGATGCGCTCCATGCCCGCGTTGGCCTCCCGAATGACCAGGTCGGCATCCACCGTGAAAACCGCCTCCTCCACCGTCGCCAGCAACCCCTGCAACATTCCGCGTAAAATGCGCACCTCTTGTTGCAACCCCTCCAGAGCAGCCGTCATGAATCGTCCCCCCCCTTTTTCCGCCGTGTCGGACACCCGACACACTCTGAATGCCCCCATAGGACACAATGTCCCATTCTGTCCCAAAAACCTGTCGCGCGTCCCGTTCCATGGGA
>JADGAQ010000290.1 GCA_015231925.1 Magnetococcales bacterium | reverse complement strand
CAGGGCGCTGCCCTGGACCCGTCGGGGGGGATAATCCCCCCCGAACCCCCGTACACCTGAACAGATATATAAATTTTAAGATACAATCAGCTTCTCCGGATCACAATAAGCCTCTTTTGGAACGATCACCCCCGTCTCTTCAGAATAGTTCTTCCGATCCAGCAATACACAAAACCGCTCGTGCAGGGTCTCCACGGCCATGGCTTCTTCCAATGCCCTCCGTTCCCGTCGGGGCACACTCACCACGTAGCGTTGCAATACCCGTGAGGCCTTGGCCAGAAATTTTACTTCGGGATGATGCTGGGCTCGCAAGTCTTGAATCATCTTCAGCGCCTTTTCATCCCAGGGAATGATGACCGGCTCCTGAACATCCTCGATGAGCTGAAACTCCGACGCCGCCTGGCGAAATTGGAAGAGAAACGGATTGGCCAGGGTATCCCCCAGCTTGAAGCAGTACATGATTTTATTTCTATCCCAGCCCTCTCCAAGCTCCCCTCCCTTGTGCCAATAATGCAGTTTAAAATAGTGTTCGATGGCCGCCATGGAGAGCAGGTTCTCCTGATAATCCGGCAGAGCCATGACCTCCCCGGCGTGTCCGGCGGCCTGTTTCAAATCCCCCGGAAGGAGGAAGCGGCTTTCCGCCGGCTGAAAAACCCGTGTAATGCCCAAGCCCTCCAGTTGGCCCTCGCGATTGCAACGACCCGCGGCCTGGGCGATGGCATCGAGACCGGCCAGGGAGCGATAGACCACGGGAAAATCGATATCCACCCCCGCTTCCACCAACTGGGTGGAGACCACTCGACACGGGGCGTTCGGGCTTTGCAACCGCGCCTTGATCTCCTTGAGCTTCCGGGTGCGGTGTTCCGGGCACATCAGGGCGCTGAGATGGAAACACCCTTCCCCGCCCGTCTCCTTGCGGAGTATTTCGTAGAGTTCCCGAGCGTGTTTGCGGGTGTTGACGATGGCCAGCACCCGTTCCTGCGCCATCAGTTGGGCAGCGGTCCCCTCCAGCGTGAGTTTCCCCGCCACCTCGACCCGCACCCGCCGCAGAGCGGCGTGCAGCGCGGCGGTATCGGGGATGATCTCCCGCACATGGCTCAAGCCGATTTTGAAGTTCTCCCGCTTTTCCAACGCCGGTTGAGTGGCGGTACACAGCACCACGCTGCAGCCGTAGTGCGTGACCAACTCCTGCAAGGCGCGCAGACACGGCTCCAGCAGGTCTACCGGCAGGGCCTGAGCCTCGTCCAACACGATCACCGAACGGGCGATGCGGTGCAGTTTGCGACAGCGTCCGGGGCGATTGGCGAAGAGGGTTTCGAAAAACTGTACGTTGGTGGTGACCACGATGGGGGCGTCCCAGTTTTCCGCCGCCAGGCGTGAGCCCATCACCGTCGGATCCTCGGCATCGAGACTGGCGTGATGTTCCAGCACGATGCCCTCCCCCAGCGCATCGAAAACCTCCCGATAGACGCGGGCGTTCTGCTCGATGATGCTGGTGAAGGGAATGGCGCAGATGACCCGTCGCTGCTGGTGACAGACGGCATGTTTCAGAGCGAAGACCAGGGACGAAAGGGTTTTGCCCCCGCCGGTGGGCACGTTGAGGGAGAAGAATCCCGGCGGGAGGGGCGCTGCCTGACGGCAATGGTCCACTACCTGCCGCCGACGGCGCTGCACCTCGGTTGCGGCGCTGGGAAAGGTTTTGGCCAGATGGGCCTCCAGGTGTTCGGCCAGATCGGCCAGGGAGGGGAAGACCTTCTCCCGGAGATCCGATTGATCCGGGTTCATGAAGTGTTCGGTGGCCAGGAAATCGGCGTCCGTCAGGCAGGAGAAGAGCATGCGGGTCAGAAAGGCGCAGGAAAAGCCTTTGGCAGGACATGGCAGACTGTTTGGCAACCCGGTGGCGGAGAGAAACTCCGGGGGAACTTCTTCCTGCCAGGGTTTGACGGGCTTTTGCAAGCGGCTTTTCAGCCCACTTTCGCCTTCGCACTGCCAATCCGGCAATCCCGCGTGATGCCCGGCGATGGCAAAGGCCAACAGCGTACCCAAACCGGGAAGCTGTTTGGCCGCGTGTTGCGCTCCCGCGCTGGAGTGGTCAACCCTGCCCCTTTTTTCCAGGGCGTGGGCGTCCTCCTCGGCGGAGAGGAGGTATTTCTGGAATTCGCGGGAGCCTTTACCCAGGTCGTGCCAATACCCCAGCAAGCGCCCCGCCGCGCGGAGGAAGGCGACACGTTCGGCGTGACCGGGAGGAACCATCGCCTCGGCGAAGGCCCCCGCCCGAAGAGCCGTCAGGCGGGCGTGACTCTCCTCCCCTGCAAAAAGGGGCTCCCGTCGATCGGATTCTTTGTGAATATGGGCGTAGAGAATAGCACTCACCAATTATCACCCTTCTGAAAAATGGCCTGTTTGGTTGTTTGTACAGGACCATCTCCACCAGGGCAAGAAACTATTTTATAGATAAGTTTTGGTAGATATTTTACGCATTTTTTATTATAATTTTTAGATAAATAATATAAATATAATCTTATTATAATATTATTTACAAATAAAATCCGAGGCCCCGGACTTTCGCCACAGGGCCTCGGAACGAGGGGACAACATCACGAGACAACAACGTGCCAGAATCAGTACCCTTCGATCTCTTCGGGAAGCAATCCATCCAGGGAATCCAAACGGTAACGGCCATCCGGCATGACCTTATCCCGCAGGGTGCCATGTACCCGAACGGAAGAGTATTGCCCGGCTTTGCTGTTGTGCTGCCACCAGACGACCTTCAATACCTGCATACTACCAGCAGGACGGGCGGAGGATTCATCGTTTTCGAACAGCTTGGGCAGCACCTGCTTGATGGCCTGGGCATCCGCGTCGGAAAACCCGGTTCTCTCCGCCAGTTGTGGATTCATGCTGCCAAAAAAGAGGTAAACGCCGTTATCCACCCGGTGTTTCATGCCCATGGTATCGGAGCCGCGTTTGCTGCCATCGCCTTCGCCACTCACACTCTTGGTGATCTGGGTGCTGGTAATATCGACAGGCTCCACACTGAACGCCGATTGAACGGTGACAGGGCCACGGATGCCAACGGAAACGCCTTCACTGTCATTTCCTGATTTTTTGAAGGCGAAAAGCTGTCCAAAAGCTCGCACGTCAAACCACTTTTTACAGGCTGCGTCAGCCGTCCTTTCGCTCTCATAATCCTTGCCCAATCCAGCTTTGGCCCGTTGGACGAGACTCTTGAACTCATCCGTCTTGCGGTCGTCGGATTGAACAAATATGGCTTGCCCGGCTTCGGCCAGACGATCCCGGATTTTCCGCTTGAGGGCCACATCGGTGACTTCTCCCCGGTTGGAATAATCCGTGCGTGGCCGGTTGCCGTTCAGCGGATCTCCGTTGGGATTGGCATTGCGCACCTGAAAGATAACGGCAAAGTCGATTTTGTTGCTCAACGTAGTCACTATCGTCTCCTTATGGTATCTGTTCAGGCATACGGGGGTTTGGGGGGGATTATCCCCCCCAACGGGTCCAGGGCA
>JADGAQ010000289.1 GCA_015231925.1 Magnetococcales bacterium | reverse complement strand
GCGGAATCCAAGTCCTGGCGGGGCCGGACCACCTTCGCCATGGTGCCGACTTTGGCGCGGCAATCCAACCTGGAGGCCATGCCGCCCCTCGATCTGCTGGTGATCGACGAGGCCCATCATGCCGCAGCCCCAGGCTACCGCCGCATCATCGACGCCGCCAGGGAGCGCAATCCGGAGTGCCGCCTCTACGGCGTCACCGCCACCCCCAACCGGGGCGACAAGAAGGCGCTACGCCCCATCTTCTCCAACGTGGCGGATCAGGTGCGGCTGGGAGAACTGGTGCGCTCCGGCCACCTGGTCCCGCCCCGCACCTTCGTCATCGACGTCGGCACCGGCGAGGCCCTGCGCGAGGTCAAGCGCACCGCCGACGACTTCGACATGGCCGAAGTGGACCGGATCATGAACAAGGCCCCGGTCACCGAGGCCGTCATCCGTCACTGGCAGGAGAAAGCGCAAGAGGCGGGGAGCGGCGAAGCCGCGACAGGGAGCATCAAAAGATTCCGCAAGAGCGTGGTCTTCTGCTCCACCGTGGACCACGCCCGGAACGTCACCGACGCCTTCAACGCCGCCGGGGTCGAAGCGGTCCTGGTCCACGGCGACCTGCCCGACGGCGAGCGTCGCGCCGTGTTGCGCCGGTTCGAAAAGGGTGATGCCCGGGTGGTGGTCAACGTGGCCGTTCTGACCGAAGGCTGGGACCACCCGCCCACCTCCTGCGTGGTACTGCTTCGCCCCAGCTCCTACAAGTCCACCCTCATCCAGATGGTGGGCCGGGGCCTGCGTACCATCGATCCCAACGAACACCCGGGGGTGATCAAAACCGACTGCGTTGTCCTGGACTTCGGCACCTCCACCCTGCTGCACGGCTCCCTGGAACAGGACGTGGACCTGGATGGGAAGGAGTTCCAGGGAGAGGCCCCAACCAAGGATTGCCCGGAGTGTCAGGCCACCGTACCCCTGGCGGTGCGGGAATGCCCCCTCTGCGGCTATGTCTGGGAGCGATTGGACGAAGGCAACGGCCCGCCAGAACCACTGGCCGACTTCATCATGACCGAGGTCGATCTCCTGGCCCGTTCCAGTTTCCTGTGGGTCGATCTCTTCGGCGACGACGCAGCCTTGCTGGCCAACGGCTTCACCGCCTGGGGCGGGGTCTTCTTCCTCAACGGTCGCTGGCACGGGGTGGGCGGGGCCAATGGCACCCCGGCCCGGCTCCTCTCCATCGGCGAACGCACCGTCTGCCTGGCCGCCGCCGATGACTGGCTCAACGACCACGAGAGCGCCGACTCGGCCCACAAGACCAAACGCTGGATTCACGAGGCCCCCACCGAGCGGCAGTTGCAGTACCTCCCGGCGGAATACCGCTTCGACCACAACCTGACCCGCTACCAAGCCTCGGCCCTGATGACCTTCCGCTTCAACCGGCGGGCGATCCAGGGGCTGATCTTCGGAGCCTCTCCCGCCCTTGCGGAGGTGGCGTGATGCCTCTCCCGGCCTGGACCCGGCAGCGCACCAACTGGCACGACCCCCGGCTGGGCTGGGTCTCCCTGCCTCCAGGAGTGCGGTGCCACCGGGTCTGGCTGGAAGACCTGCCGGGTCGGGAGCGGACCATTTTTGGAAACATCATCAAACGCTCACCCGGCCATGTCCTGGTCCGGTTGGCGGGAGGGGTGCGGGCGGTTGCCAGGACATTGCTTTTGGAGGGCAAAGATATGACGGACGCGACGGATCTGGAACAGGCGGCCATGGCCGCCGCTTTGATCCCCCTGGGGGAATACGTGGGCAGCATCGGCATGCACCGCCCCCTGGCGGATTACAACAAGGCTGAGGTGCTGACCCTGATCGACGTGGTGGTCAGTGCCTACCAGGACTACTTCCACAAGCACAACGACGACATCCCATTCTGAAGGCAAAGGTCATGTTGGATTTTAACCACGCTGCCATGATTGGGGAGATCGTCACCGGTCTGATCGACGCCGCTCTGGTCGCCGAGGAGGCAGCCAGTCCGCCCCGGCAATATCTGGGTGGATCACGGCTGGGTGTCGCCTGCGAGCGAGCGTTGCAGTTCGAATACGCCGGGGCCCCCAGGGATGCGTGCCGGGGCTTCGACGGTAAGACCCTGCGCATCTTCGCCGCCGGGCATCTCTTCGAGGAGTTGGCCATCCGCTGGTTGCAAGCTGCGGGGTTCAACCTGGTCACCCAAAAACGGGATGGCGGGCAGTTCGGTTTCTCGGTGGCCAAGGGGCGCATTCAGGGACATGTGGACGGCATCCTGGCCGGTGGACCCCTGGAGGTTCCCATGGGCTATCCCGCCCTGTGGGAGTGCAAGTCCCTCAACAACAAGTCCTGGAACGACACCGTCAAGCGGGGCGTGGCCCTCTCCAAGCCTGTCTATGCCGCACAGATCGCCGTCTACCAAGCGTACATGGAAACCGCTGTCCCCGGTATTTTCTACGAAACACATTGAGACAACAAACTTACTTTACATGATTCGACAGTTCAATGCATGCTCAATTGACAGCTTTAATGACCGAACAACCTCTTCTTCTTGTAGCAATCTGGCAAGCCACAGGATGTCGCTTAGTGACTCAAGAGAAATCGTCCTGATGCCATGGTCAATGTCTTGCCACCATGAATGCAGCATTAATTGAATAGATCGATGATGTCTATCTGTTACATAACGCATCACGTCCTGGTTTGATGGAGAAGGCCTCCTGAGAATATGAATCAACATCAATATACGTTTATCTGAAATGGTATTTCTGCTGTACAACGATCGAGGCCCATTGATCTCAGAATTGGAAGCGAAATAAGTCTCAAACCATTCCCCCCACATTTCGAGAAAGGCCTTCCGAGGCAAAATCTCGCGTATCAGCGTTATCATTTGGCTCGCCACCTCGGGAGACAACCGCACCAGCAGCTCAAACTGCTCGCGGGGGTGACGGCGTTGAAACCATTCCCGCCACTTTTCGAGGAAGGTCTCCCAAGGCAAATTCTCGCGTATCAGCGTTATCATTAGGCTCGCCACCTCGGGATGCAACCGCGCCAGCAGCTCAAACGGCTCGCGGGGGTGGCGGCGTTCAAACCATTCCCGCCACATTTCGAGGAAGGCCTCCGGAGGCAAATTCTCGCGTATCAGCGTTATCATTTGGCTCGCCACCTCGGGAGACAACCGCACCAGCAGCTCAAACTGCTTGCGGGGGTGACGGAGTCCAAACCATTCCCGCAACATTTCAAGAATGGCCTCCCGAGGCAAATTCTCGCGTATCAGCGTTATCATTTGGCTCGCCACCTCGGGAGACAACCGCGCCAGCAGCTCAAACTGCTCGCGGGGGTCACGGCGTTCAAACCATTCCCTCCAGATTTTGAAAAAGGCATCCCGAGGCAAAATCTCGCGCATCAGCGTTATCATTTGGCACGCCACCTCGGGAGGCAACCGCACCAGCAGATCAAACTGCTCGTGGGGGCGTATTCGCTCAATAGATTCTCGAATCCACTCTCGCAAAATCATGCTAAATATTTTGTAACCGTTCAGCTCAGTAAACCGATTCAGGCAGCCTGAAGCATCGAAACAG
>JADGAQ010000288.1 GCA_015231925.1 Magnetococcales bacterium | reverse complement strand
CTCCGCCCCGAACCCCGCCGGGGGGGATAATCCCCCCCGGACCCCCGTATATATTCAAATGCCCTGTGCCGGGGCAATCTCCGCATCCGTCAGATAACATCCCGGATCCTCCGCCCAGGCATCCCCCGTGGCATGAAACGCCCTCACCCGTGTATTGCCCCCGCAAATGGCCAAATGCCCGCACTCCCCACACCGCCCCTTCACCGGACGGGGACGCTGCCGCAACCCCACCATCAACTCATCCCGCGCCTGCTGCCAAATCTCCCCGAAGGGCTTCTCCCGCACATTGCCCAGCACATGATCCCACCAGAAAATGTCCGGATGCACGAAACCCCGGTTGTCGATGTTGGCAATGCCCACCCCGGAAGCATTGCCCCCCCAATGACGCAGCAGCGAAGCCGCCCGTTCGGCCCGATCCGGCCAGAATTCCTGTACATAATGCAGCAGAAGTACACCGTCGGCATCGTTGTTTCCGGTGACGAACTCCCTCGGACGATCCCTGTGCCGGTCGGCGCGGGCCGTGTCGAAGAGCAGACGCACCGCTTGTCGGGTGGCTTCGTGGGAGGGGGCCTCCTGCCGGTTGCCGATGCCGCGTCCGGCATAGTTGAGGTGGGAGAGATAGAGCCGGGGAATCCGTTCCCGATCCATCA
The DNA here is from genome assembly GCA_015231925.1 of Magnetococcales bacterium. Lineage (NCBI taxonomy): Bacteria > Pseudomonadati > Pseudomonadota > Magnetococcia > Magnetococcales > Magnetococcales bacterium. The sequence goes on along the minus strand of JADGAQ010000288.1, from coordinate 2,946 downwards.
GTTGCAACAATTCCGGCAGATCGGCGGTATTATCGCGGGTGAGGGTGCAGCGCAGTCCCACGGTGACATCCTGATCCCGCAGATGCCGCACCCCGTCAAGAGCCTGGTTGAATGCGCCCGTTTCACCCCGAATGACATCGTGACGCGCCTCCATGCCGTCGATGGAGATGCCGACGTAGTCGAAAGCCACGCCGGCGATGTGACGCGCCATGGCGGCGTCGATCAGGGTGCCGTTGGTGGAGAGGGCCAGATGAAAGCCCAGGGTCTTGGCGGCGGTGGCGATTTCGAAGAGATCGGGGCGCAACAGCGGCTCCCCGCCCGAGAGGATCAGTGCGGTTACCCCGGCCCGTTTGAGGTCGTCGAGGGTCTGCATCACCTCCGGATGGCTGAGTTCGTTGCGAAAATCCCGGTCCGAGGAGGCGGCGTAACAGTGCAGACAGGAAAGATTGCAACGCCGGATCAGGTTCCAGACCACCACGGGAGCCACGGCCCGGCGCGTTGTGGGAAGAGGGGAGTCCTGCAGAATCTGGTCGAGCAGACGGGTCAGACGGAACATGCGGCGCCCTTCCTGTGGGTGGTGCGTGATCTGTTCAGTTATACGGGGGTTCGGGGGGGATTATCCCCCCCGACGGGTCCAGGGCAGCGCCCTGGGACTCTTCCTTTTGCCGTTGACGTCCACCCCCCCTGGGGTCCAGGGGGCACCCCTGGGACTCTTCCTTTTGCCGTTGACGTCCACCCCCCTGGGGTCCAGGGGGCACCCCTGGGACTTGGCCTTTCTCCGTTGACACGATCCTGCCGCGCCGTGCAGGGCCTGAATAGTGACTGGCGCGAAACGGAATGGAAGGTCTTCGCCGGGATACGGACCCTGGCAGAAGGGACCGCGTTCCGGGTGTGACCATGTTATTCTTTTAACAGATTGGTAAATTGATTCATATCAATGTTGCCCGATCAATTCCCCCCCAGGATAACATCATCCGGGGCGTCGCCCCTGTTCCAACGTGGAATGCCATGAAATACCGCCTTCCCATCCTTGCCGCAGGCTTGTGTTTGCCGGCGCTGCTGGCCTCCGCCGCCACGGGGGAGGTGACTCCCGTCCGGCAGAAGGCCCTGTCGGAGCTGCTGCGCCACGATTGCGGCTCCTGCCACGGCCTGACCCGCAAAGGTGGCCTGGGTCCGCCGCTGACTGCGGAAGCCCTGGCCGGCAAGTCCGACGAGCTGCTCGCGGATACCATCCGCCTGGGCCGCCCCGGCGCGGCCATGCCTCCCTGGGACGGCCTGTTGACTCAGGAGGAGATCCTCTGGCTGGTGGCAGCCTTGCGTCGCGGTTTTCGGGAGGGGCAACCATGAAAAAAGTCTTGTTGCTGTTGGCCCTGTTGACGGGAGGCTGCGCCTCCGCGTTGCGGGGTACCGGGGATCTGGGGGTGGTCATCGAACGCGCCGACGGGCGGGTTCAGGTGGTGGAAACCACCACCCGTCACATTCTGGGCGAGGTGGCCGGGTTGGGGGATCTCTCCCACGCCTCGGTGGTCTTCAGTCGGGATGAACGGTTCGCCTTCATCTTCGGACGCGACGGCGGCCTGAGCCGGGTCGATCTGCTGACCCGCCAGGTGGACAAGCGCATCGTGCAGGCGGGCAACTCCATCGGCGGGGCCATCTCCCAGGATGGCAAGCTGGTGGCCGTGGGCAACTACGAGCCGGGTGGGGTGCGGGTTTTCGACGCCGAAACCCTGGAGATGGTGGCCGACATCCCCGCCATCGGCGCCGATGGCAAGGCCTCCAAAGTGGTGGGCATCGAGGATGCGCCGGGGCAGCGTTTCGTCTTTTCGCTCTTCGAAGCGGGCGAAATCCGCATCGCTGATATGAAGGATCCGCGCAATCCGCTCATCACCCGTTTCCCCAATGCCGGCGACCGTCCCTACGACGCCCTGGTGACGCCCGACGGACGCTATTACATCGCCGGACTCTTCGGCGAAGATGGCATGGCGCTGCTCGATCTGTGGCATCCCGAAGCGGGGGTGAAGCGCATTCTGGACCACTACGGCAAGGGGCGGGAGCCGTTGCCGGTCTACAAGATGCCCCATCTGGAGGGCTGGTCCGTGGCGGGGGGGCGGGTTTTCCTGCCGGCCATCGGCGGGCATGAGCTGCTGGTGGTCGATACCGCCTCCTGGAAAGAGGTGGGACGGGTGGCGGTGGCGGGTCAGCCGGTGTTCGCCGAGGCGCGGCCCGACGGGCGTCAGATCTGGGTCAACTTCGCCCTGCCCCACAACCATCTGTTGCAGGTGATCGATACCGAAAGTCTGCAGGTGGTCAAGACCCTGGAGCCGGGCAAAGGGGTGATGCACATGGAGTTCACACCGCGCGGCGAGGCGGTGTGGGTTTCGGTGCGGGATGAGGATCGGGTGGCGGTTTATCGCACCGATACGCTGGAGCCCGTCGATTCGTTGGGGATGAGCAAGCCCAGCGGACTCTTTTTCACCCCCAGGGCGCATCGTATCGGGTTTTGAGGCCGCCAAAGGAAGCAGTTGCTGTTCATTCATACGGGGGTCCGGGGGGGATTATCCCCCCCGGCGGGGTCCGGGGCGGAGCCCTGGGGTGTTGACGTGGCCGTAGCGGTCTGAAGCATCAAGGAAAGCGCACCAACTCACCACCCGTACAAACCGGACAACCCGCTGCGGACCGCGGGGGGGCAAGGGGGGGCCTCATCCCCCCATCCTTGAACGCGCCGGTTCCGCCAAGGGTGGTGTTTTCCAAGGACAACCATTCACCCCGGCGGCGGTTTGCCGGGACGTTCAAGGATGGGGAGGATGAGTCCCTCCCCCGGCCCCCTCCGGCGGGTCGAAGAAGTGACTGCGTTTGGAAGCGGTGCGAAGTGGGTCGTATCTCCTGTGGGCGTCGACCCGCCAAAGGCCAGGTCAACACCTCGGGGCGCTGCCCCGAACCCCGCCG
>JADGAQ010000287.1 GCA_015231925.1 Magnetococcales bacterium | reverse complement strand
CGCCGCAGACCAGATCCGAGACGTTGCCCGTGTACAGTTCGAAGCTCACCTCCCGTTCCTGAAACAACGGCTCCATCTCGGCGCAGGTGGTCTGCAGCAGCGGCGTCAGATGCTGCACCTCCGGATGAAACACCATGCGCCCCGCTTCCAGCTTGGCCAGATCCAGCAGATCGTTGAGCATGCCGAGCAGTCGCTGCCCGCCGGTAAAGATGTTGCGGAAGTAGCGTTCCAGGGTTTCGGGTGGGGCCACGGCCACCTTTTTGATGCCGCGTTCGGAAAATCCGAGAATGGCCTGCATCGGGGTGCGCAGCTCATGGGACATGTTGGCCAGAAAGGCGGATTTGGTCTGATTGGCGGTTTCGGCCCGCTCCTTGGCTTCCCGCAGGCTGGCCATGGTGCGTTCCACCTCCTCCTCGTTGGCCTGCAGACTGTCGGCCAGCACGTTGATGTGGGCTCCGATGACGTTGTAGAGGATACTGCGGTTTTCGGAAGCGATGTGAACCCGCACCGTGCGGTTGCCCTGCTCGATTTCGGAGAGAACCCGACCGATATAGCCCAAACGATAGGAGAAGATCTTGCGGGTCATGGCCCCCACGAATCCGGTCAGGGGCAAACAGCACCACAGCGCCAGACAAAGCCAGTCGAGGCTGTGTTTCAGGGTGTTCAACGGCAGGTCCGGATGGGTGGCGATGGCCAGATCGAGTTGTCGGGAGATATAAAGCAGATGCAGACTGATGGTCAGCAGCAGCACCGCCCCCAACGTGGTCAGCAGCATGTGAATGTTCTGACAGCCCGGTGAGAAAAAAAAGCGGTGCAACATCCCGTCCCGACGGGATTCCGTATAGCGCAGCAGCAGGGTGGACGGGGTTGGCAGGGCATCGATCCAGGGAGGCAGGGGCCAATCCATGGAGAAGACGGGGGGTTTCGCGGCACTGTCGGACATGAGAGCCTCTCCAAACCGGGTGAAGAACCATTGCGAAGCAAGGATAGCCTGATTCAACATGCCGCTGGAAGCGTATCTTCCGGGCACCGGCAGGACAATTCGGTCATGCCCTGGCCAATCAAACGGACGATTGGCTCAGGACATGACCCATGGCGGGCTCGCTTTTTGGTCATCCTTTTCGGCAACGTCGAAAAGGATGACCATGAGCTGGGCGAGCCTGAAAGGATTGGAGGATGAGCCAATTGCAAAACTGCGAAGCAATTGTTCGGAACGATCTAAATGAATGATAAACGAAAAGTCAAAGGATGGAACATGTCCTTTTTTTGATACTTAAAAGATAAAATATTGAAAGTCAAAAAATTTAAAATTTATTCCCGCTTGGCAGCGGGAGTTTTGCAATTCCATCGGATTAGAGGATTAGTCCCAGGGCACTGCCCTGGACCCGCCGGGGGGGATAATCCCCCCGGACCCCCGTATACCTGAACAGATTCCGGATTGGAACCATGAGGACAACTGGCAGTGCAAAACGGTTGCAGGCAGGTGTGATGGTCTTTTTATGCGGCTGTCTGCTGGCCGGACCCCTCCTGGCGGCGGGGGGGGGGCGCATCCCCTCGATCACGGAAGTGCTGGAGGAGGAGGCCTTGCGTCGGGAGGCCATGCGTCTGCAATCCCAGTTCGAGGCGGATCAGCACCTTCGGGAGGTGGAGATCACGCCTCCGACGCCCTTGCCCCCGAGTCGGGAGGTTGCCCCCGTCGCGCCCAAAGCGGCGGAGGCAGCCCCTTCCCCCGCGCCTGCGACGGTGGTCGCGCCGGAAGCCGGAGTTGTCGTTGCGCCGCCTCCGGAGCCGCCGATAGCTGCCGGACAACTCGAAGAGGAGGCGGCCCGCTTGCGGGTGGCCGCTCTGACCCGTGCCCTGGCCCAGGTGGATCATTCCCGAACCCCCGACGAAGAGGATGCCCGTCGCGCCACCCTGGAGATTCTGTTGAAGCAGGCCCGAACGCGGCTGGAGGCCTTGCAGGCCAAAAACCGCGTCGACCCTCCCGCGAACCGGGAAAACCGTCTGCCCGATCTGGAAAAGGAGGTGGGGGAGATCGCCCAGTCCCTGGCCAAACGCCAGACGGAGCTGGATCAGGAGGGCGCCGCCAAAGAGGCCAAGGGCGAACCGAAGGAGGAGATGAAACGTTCCCTGCTGGAGGTGGAGGAGCGTTTGCGCCTGACCCTGGTGGGCCTGGAGCGCGCCAAGATCGAACGGGAGCTGGCCCGGCGAGAGGCGGAACTGCAGGAGCCGGGGGTTTCGCCGCGACGCCTCGGTCGTTGGGAACTGTGGAGCCGGGAGGTGCTGGAGCAGGCCTCGGGGGTGTTGTCGGAGGTGCGGGCCATGGAAAACCTGCTGCGTCGGCAGCGGGAGCGGCTGCGTCCCGGCGACGGCGTGTCGGACGAGGCCACGGGAGCGGAGAGAATCCGTTTGCTGGAACAGATGGTGCGCAGTCATCGTCAGCGCGCCGAGGAGCTGGAGCGCAAAATCGCCCAATTGCGCACCCGTCCCGAGGAGAAGGAAAACCGCGCCGAGGTGTTGGAAGCCCGACTGTTGGACGGATTGATCGGTCTTCACGATCAGCAGGTCAAGGATCTGGAGCGACTGACCCGCAAGGTGGGTGAAAGCCGTCAGCGCTGGGCTCTCCCGGCCTCCCCCGAACCGCTGTCCGTTCGCCGCCCCCTGCCGGAGCCACCGGGCAGCGGTTTGTGGAAAAAGAGCGCACAGGGTTTGCAGGAGGAGTTCGCCTGGCGGGTGGCGGTTTGGCAAGCCTCGGGGGCATGGGTTCGTTGGCAGGGTCTTCTGGCGGGTGGGGTGATTCTGGGGTTGACCTTTTGGGGCTGGTGGTCGTGGCCCGTTCTGCAACGGCGTCTCTCCGAGGCCCCGTCCGGTCGAAAAGAGACGGCGGGTCGTTTGTGGTGGCTGACCGGTGGCGGATTGGCGCTGGCGGTGGCGGGTTGGTATCTGCCCGGCAAAACCTCGTGGCACGCACTGGATTTTCTGGGACCGGTCTGGTTGGCCGTTCTGACCCTGGAGGGTGGCCGTCTGGTCGGCATCGCGCTCGACTGGAGTTTGGCGACGCGGCGTGAATGGCTGCTGCGTCTGGCCCCCGCCGTAACGGGCAGCGGCCTGTTGACGGGTTTGTGGCTGGTGGTGTCGGCTTCGGGCGCTTCCCGTGAAGAGCTGGACGCGGTGCAGCGTTTGTGGCATGTCGCTCTGCTGCTCTGGCTGCCGCTGCTGATGAAGCTGCCCTCTCTGGTGGCATCGGGATTGGCGCAACGGGAGGCGCGTGGCGAGGTGGGCCGGGCCCGGTTGTTGAAAGTCATCCTGTTCCTTCTGCCTGCCGCGCCCGTTACGACCGCTCTTCTGGCCCTGACGGGCCGGGTGGCGCTGGCGGAGCTGGGTGTGCGGGTCTGGGGCGGGCTGCTGGTGACCTTGGCGGTGTTCGCCCTGGCGGAGGAGTGGTTGTTGGCCAGGGAACCCCGTTTGTCGGAGATGCCCGGTCCGACGCCGGGATGGCGTGGTGAGGAGCGTCGTTTGGCGTTGGTGCGGCTGATGCGCTGGTTGCTGGTTTTCCTGGCGGTGGGGCTTTGGTGGGGCTTGATTCGGGGTGCGGAAGCCGGGGGGGGGGGTGCAAGAGGCCGTGAACGCTCTGTTGGCCCGGCGTTGGCCGATTCGACCCGACTGGTGGGGCTGGGG
>JADGAQ010000286.1 GCA_015231925.1 Magnetococcales bacterium | reverse complement strand
TCCATGTGAACGGAGACATTGAGGATGTGGTATCGCTCTTTGGTTAACACTCCCATTTTTTGAACAAGGGCTTCATCAACAGAAGCTGTTTCTGTATTTTGAACAACGCCAAGCAGTTCACGTATAATAGCATTCTGTTCTTCAGTGTTGCGGCATTGATTCCCATGGAAGAAACATCGGTGATCTTGACCAGGTTCGTTATGTCGGTCCTCCAGGCAGCTTCCATAAGTTCCCCCGCCAGCACGTGGCACCTCGTTCGTCCCAGTGGCAATGACATTTCCATGCCTATCCGTGAGGGCCGCGCCAACTTGACGTGACAGACAGGCGCTTCGCATTCGCGCTCCATCGGCATGGAACATGGCGGATTCATTCGGGTAAGGACGAACAATTTTGGTGTGGGTAAGGATGTCAACAAGACGCCCTATCTTTTCCTTGACAGTCCACTTTTGATTGGGTGTCTTGGTGCTCTTGTCGTTTTGCACATTAAATTCGTCCGGGGTGTTATCAATAAAGAAGTCAGCCAAATGAAATGTGTCTGCAACATGTTGCCCGTGTTTTTCTTCGGCCTTTTCGTCGCGTCCCATCATTTGTTCGATATCACGTGGGCTTATTTTTCCATCATTCTTACTATTTAGACGGTTCTTCCTAATGTCGTGATTGTCACATACAACACCGACAAGGCAGAACGCATCTTGATAGACGCTACGCAGCAATATAACTTCGGCAGGATGGCGCAAGGAATCAAGAATATAGGCGCGTTTCGTGTCGTCAGGATCGATGGGCTCTCCTTGACTGACGCTTCTTCCCTGTTTTTCCCCGCGAAAATTACGAATTTTCTCAATAAATCCCAAGGCAATTGCTGCATGATCTTTCTCACGCATCCTGTCGCCTTCATTTTGCAGATGCGTCGTATTGTTGGGACTGTCGGATTTCGCAAGCGCGTCGAGCTTTGACCATTCCTCAATAATGTCTCTGGCTTTGAATATCTCTGAGTCGTATCCGGCATTTTTTAATGTCTCACTCAAAATCCCCGCGATTTTGCTTGCGCCAGACCCAATGGGACCAACCAAAGCAAACACAAGTTCTTTTGCCGATAATCCTTGCACAACAGCCCGTGAGTCCGTTGTGCATGAACCACCTTCGGGCACAGGAAGTTTACGGGCAGCTTCTGCCATTGATTGAACTCCACATGATTTAGTGTATTGCTTTCCATTTTTTAAGGTAGCATGTTGCCTCCATTTTGGAAACAGACAAGGTGAAGTACGGGCGTCCGAAGGCGGCGTGGTTGGGGGCAAAATCGCTGGCGGTGCTCCCGCTGCCCACGGAGCCCAGGGTATCGCCGACGCAGGTGAAGGTTCCGGCGGCGGTGAAGGTCACGGTCCAGGTCTGCTCGATGCCGCCGATGGCGTCTACCACCAGGATGGACGGGGGATTGCCGGAGCCGTTCCAGCCGTTGTAGCTGCCGTTGGCCGAGGAGATTCCCCAAGTGTCGGCGCTGGCGCGGACGGTTCCGGCCTCGATCACCGAGGCGACCCGGGTGTTGGCGGCGAGGTAGGCGTTGGCCAGGGACTGGCCGGAGGCGAAGGTCAGGGTGGCTTTGGCACCGTTCCACACCACCGCCCCGGCGGGGGCCAGCCGGACGAATTCCGCCGCCCCGGCGGGGTCGTCCACCGTGGTCTTGTCCGAGATGCGGATCAGGTCGCCGTTGCGGAAGACGGCGTCGGAGGCGCTTTCGACATTGACGCTGATGGAGGTGGTCCCCAGGGCGGCGTTGGCGTCCAGCCAGCCGCCGCCGTAGACCCGCTCGCTGCCGGTGAGATCATTCTGGGTGTCGGTCTGGGTCGCCGGAAAAATCACCACCCGATCACCGCCGGGGGTGGGCGTCTCCACGAACAGCAGGGTGTCGATAAGGGCCAGCCCGTCCGGATGGGCCACCTTGAGGAACAACTTGCGGTACTTGGTGGAACCCGCCGTGCGTACGCTCTGGGGCACGTCGGGCCAGAGGTTGTTCTTCACGCCGCTGGCGATCTCCACGGTGGAGAGGCGTCCGCCGTTGGCGGCGGTGTCGGAGACGGTCTGGGAACGGTAGAACTTGAGGTGCGTGGCGTCGATGGGCATGGGGCGTTCTCCTGATCAGCAGGTCATCAGTTTGATGGTGCCGGTGAAAAGATTGTGGTGTGGCCAGATGGGTTTGAAACTGACCGCCGGGGGATCGTGATGACGGAACAGGACGGTGTGGGTTTCGCCGTCCCACTCCAGTTGAAAAACGGCTCCGGCCTGGGCGGCCATGGCGCGGAGGGCGTCCACGGTCTCCTGGGAGAGCCAGGTCACGCCATCCTCGGCCTCCAGGGTGATCGGCTGGCCGCCGGACAGGGCCTGGGACCACGTCACCACGGTCCCGCCCAGGGTACGGGCAGTTTCCTGGGAGACGGGGGACCATTCCCAGCGGTCGGACCATTGCAGGGAGTCGGGGAGGATCAGGTCGCCGAGGCGTTTCATAAGGGCATGTTCTCTTCTTGAGGTAGTGCAAACGTTGCACTACACTGTTTTCAGGAAGGAGATTCGAGCGGATGACGACGATCACCCAGATCGGAAAAATCAAAATCAGCGTCTATGCCGACGACCATAACCCGCCCCATTTCCATGTGGCGTCTCCGGAAGCGGATGCCATCGTTCGCATCAGGGACATGGTCGTTATTGGGGGAGATGAAGCCCATGCTCACGTCAAAGCCGCTATCGAATGGGCCAAAAGGCATCGCGAAGAAATCGCCTTGGCCTGGATCGAAATGAACGGATAAGGAGACTGCCATGCAGGCCCACCGCATTGAATCCGTACACGCCATTCCCGGTACGCTCACCCTCGTCGTGAAATGGCGAGATGGCGTGGAAGATGCCGTTGATATGACGCCGATCATCCAGAGATCGGCTCCGTTGCGTCACCTGGAAAATCCTGACCTGTTTTCCGAGGTTGAAGTGATCGATTGGGGTTGCGCAGTGGGTTGGCGCGGCGACCTGGGATATGGCGCCGACACTCTCCATGAACAGATCCGTCAGCAAAACATGAAAGCCGCTGGATGAACGCCGAGGAATTCGTGGCGTGGAGAACGCGCCTCGGTCTGTCCCTCTCGGGAACGGCGGACGCCCTTGGTCTCAGCCGACGAACTGTCGTCTATTACAGCAATGGGGAAAAAACGATTCCCCACGTCGTTAAATTGGCTTGTCTTGCTGTCGAAGCGGGTCTGGTTTCTTCTCACGCCATCCCCCGTTCCAGCTCCCGCAACGCATCCACGAACTGCCGGATCTGCTGACGGGGGCCGGGGATGGAGGTCACCGGGGAAGAAAACCGAGCTTTGCAACCTTCCCACTGAACGGATCATGAATTGGAGACCGATCATGCCGAGCGTTCTAGGTGTCGATGGAACCAGAGATGGATGGGTTGGTGCCTGTTGGGAGGGACCAGGATTCCAGCCGGTCATCAAGTTTTTCAGCAAGTTCTGTGATGTCTTTGAGATTTTTCCGCAGCCAGCAATTACTGCCGTTGACATGCCTATAGGTTTGCTCAGTCAGGCAATAAAAGGAGGCAGGGATTGTGAAAGTATCGGTCGAAAGATTCTTAAAAGGAGACATTCATCCGTTTTTTCTTCGCCTGTTCGGAGCGCATTGGAGGCTGAAAATTATGGAGAGGCATTACAGTTAAACAGAATAAGCAGTAATAAGCAAAGGGAGTGTTAACCAAAGAGCGATACCACATCCTCAATGTCTCCGTTCACATG
>JADGAQ010000285.1 GCA_015231925.1 Magnetococcales bacterium | reverse complement strand
CGGATTGCAACGCGGCCAGGGACCAAAAGATGGTGAATGTCAACACGCCCTAATCTACCCCTGGATTTTAATACCGGAGACAATCCAAGGCTGCAACACCGCCACGGGGGAGTCATGCGGCAACGAATCCCGTCTTATTCCATTTCTGTTTCATTCGTTCATTAATACGGAGGTCCGGGGGCGATTATCGCCCCCGGCGGAGGATGGACTCGGGCCATGGATGGCCCGAGTCAAACCCCTGCTGGGGACCATGATGGTCCCCAGACCCCTGCAATAATGCAAAAATGAAACAGAAACGGAATTATCCATCCATTGCGTGGCGAAACCGGCCCGGGTGCGTCAGGACAAGGCGGGCGAGGCCTCACGAGCGGAACCGCGGCCGTTCCACGGTGAGGATCGTCGAGCGGACGCAACGCCGTCATGGCGCGGTCCGGGTCCGGTCGCAGCAGAAATTGATCAACAAGACGGGATAATGGCGGGAGTTTCACTAAATGCTCAAGTCGCTGTTTCAGGATGTGGTTATGGGCGGCGTTCGGAGTGGTATGGCAGGTGACATTCCAACGAGGCGTATCGAACGGACCGGCTCTGCCGGCCTGCTGTAAGCTACGTTAATCGCTTTCCGCCCCCTCCTCCCGCCGGCGTTTCAAAAGGAGTTTGAAACTATTTGATTCAATACAACATGAAAAAATTGGTTTGAAACGAAAGGCTGAAGCAACCGGGTGCTTCAGCAACATTTTATTATCACTTTTACACAGTGAAATTAAGCACTTACTCTTGAACTGTTGATAATTTCCCGTTTGGCTTGATATGTGCAAAGCTTGTTTGTAAGTGCCGTAGCAAACATTGGGAATGCTACTAATTCGAGTCGGTAGATCTCCATCTTTGACGGAGATATTCAGACGAATGGAGGAACACGTTATGACAATTAGCAAAAAACATTCCAAGATGTTGATACTGGCTGCAATGTTGGCTAGTTCCGTGATCATGAGTGCCGTGGCTTTCGCCGGAGGAACGATGCCCGTGAACTTGGGCCAAGCCGGAACATTCGCGATTCTGAGCAAATCTGGAATTACCGACGTATTCCGATCCTCTGTTGTTGGCGATGTTGGAACGAGCCCCATCACCGGTGCGGCTCTCCTTCTCACATGCGATGAAGTGGTGGGAAAGGTGTATACCGTCACGGTCGCAGGTCCCTTACCCTGTACGATCAGTAACCCCAGCTTGCTGACTTCGGCAGTGAGCGACATGGAAGCTGCCTACACGGACGCTTCGGGACGGGGATCCCCCAATTTCACGGAACTGGGTGGTGGCGAGGTTGGCGGGCAAGATCTCGCTCCCGGCATCTACAAGTGGAGTTCGCCCGTTACCATTTCCAACGATCTCACGCTGACCGGCGGTCCGAACGATGTCTGGATCTTCCAGATTGCCCAAACCTTTGATCTGGCCAATGCGAAACGCATCAAACTGGCTGGTGGAGCCTCGGCCAAAAACATCTTCTGGGCAGTCGCCGGCGCATCGACCCTCGGGACCACCTCGCACTTTGAAGGCATCCTGCTCGATAAAACCATGATCGCCGTGAACACGGGCGCAACGGTCAACGGAAGACTGTTGGCCCAGACGGCGGTAACGCTCCAGATGAGTACGGTTACACAGCCCCAGTAAAGACCCATGTCGCCAATGTGGTCATAAGGCACACCCACACCGACAGGAGTAAGGAGCTGTCTTCTGGAGTTTAGGGCCAAGGTCGTGGTTGCCTCCCGTCGCGGCATCGCGACGACAACCCTACTCTCCAGGAGATGCCCCGATGCGTGCCGGAAATTGATGGGGGTGGAAGAATGGGACGAGAGAAGGCCCAACCAAGACATATGGGTTTCTCTGCAGATCTCGTCAGTCCACCTATGTGTATATTTTACAACCGGATGCAGAAGTTTAGCCGGTTAACAGAAGGCTGCCTCCTTTGATATCACAGGGATCGATACAAAACATGAGCACCGGTTTGATGGCGAAGGAGGAGCTGCCCTACAGGGAGTCCCTGGGAAGCAACCAGAAGGAAACGCTCTTTTTCCAATCCCTTGGAGAATGGCTGATCCGCAACGAAAAGATCGATCAGCGTGGGATCGATCGGGCCATGCGGCTTCATGCAGCCGGATCAGGTCGTTTTGATCAGGCCTTGGTAAAGTTAGGCCTGGTCAACGAAACCGACATGGCCACTGCTCTGGCCGAATTGCTCGGACTCCCCCTACTGAAGCAAGATGACTATCCAACATCATCGGTATTGCCCGAAGAGATTAATCTGAGGTTTTTTCATGCCAATCAGATTCTGCCACTTGCCGATTTCCCAGACCACCTGGAAGTGGCAATTTCCGATCCTCTCGATTCCGCTTATTATTTAGAGGCATTGCGTTTGAAATTCGGCAAGCCGGTCAAACCGCGCGTAGGGGTGCCGGTACTCATCAATGAGGCACTGAGAAGAGTCTACGGAGAAGACCACACCAAAAATGATGAGGAATACGGCCTGAAAAGCGAGTGGTCTGACGATGAACTGGAGCGATTAAAAGATCAAGCGAGCGACGGGCCTGTGGTTAAACTGGTTGATCGTTTGATCGAAACCGCTGTTGAAACAAGAGCTTCCGACATTCATGTCGAGCCCTTTGAAGATAGCCTGAGAATTCGCTTTCGCATGGATGGTTTGTTGAAAAGCGAAGAGACCTTTCCAAAGAATTATGCTCCAACGGTTATCTCCCGTCTGAAAATCATGGCAAAGCTGGACTTTGCCGAAAGGCGTCTGCCTCAGGATGGCCGAATGCGCATGGCTGTCAGCGGGAATATGGTTGACTTCCGGGTCTCGACCACACCGACGGTCTATGGAGAGTCCGTGGTATTGCGAATTCTGGATAAGTCCAGTGTCGTTCTGGACTTGGATACCCTTGGCTTCGCGGAGGATACCCTCAAAGAGTTCCGCAAGGTATTGCACAGTCCACATGGAATCTTACTGGTGACCGGGCCCACAGGCAGTGGCAAGACAACGACTCTATATGGCGCCCTGGCGGAACTCAATACCCCGGAGCGTAAATTGCTCACCGTGGAAGATCCGGTGGAATACGAGCTGAAAGGGGTTAATCAGGTTGAAGTGAAGGTTCAAATCGGCCTGACGTTTGCCAAGGTGCTGCGATCATTTCTCCGCCAAGACCCGGATATAATCATGGTCGGGGAGATACGGGATTTGGAGTCGGCCCAGATTGCCGTGGAGTCTGCGCTGACAGGACATCTCGTCTTGTCCACACTTCACACCAATAGTGCTGCGGCCACGGTGACCCGCTTTCTGGAAATGGGCATCCAGGGCTATTTGTTAACCTCAACGTTGGCGGGTGTGCTGGCGCAACGGCTGGTCAGGCGCATCTGTGAGGAGTGTAAAATTGCCTATACAATACCCATGAGCAATGCCGTAGGACTTGGATATATGCTGCTGAACTCCCAAGAGATAACCCTCTTCAAGGGAGAAGGGTGTAAACGGTGTCAAGATACGGGGTACAAAGGAAGAACCAATATTACCGAGTTACTCATTCCATCCGAGGCGATACAGCAGCTTATTTTGGACAAGGGCGGCGCTACGGACATTGAGAAAGTGGCTATTCACGAGGGAATGCGAACTATATATGAAGATGGACTCCGCAAGGCCCTTGCTGGAGAAACCACCATTGCGGAAGTGCTGAGAGTGGCTCACAAATACTAGGGCGTGTTGACATTTGCCAGATTTTGGTTCCTGGCAAGGCGCAAGACGGT
>JADGAQ010000284.1 GCA_015231925.1 Magnetococcales bacterium | reverse complement strand
ACCCGTCGGGGGGGATAATCCCCCCCGAACCCCCGTATACCTGAACAGATACAAAGTCAAAAGACAGAACATTTCCTTTTTTTGATATTTAAAAGATAACATATTGAAAGTCAAAAAATAGTCTTGCCTTGCAAAAAGATGGGATTGTGCCATGCCCCGGAGATTCCTATTCCGGCGCGTAACCGAAGGCGTGAATCACGCTTCGGGCGGCGTCGGTTTGCAAAAAGCTCAGAAAGGCGGTGGCCGCCGGGTTTTCCCGGCCCTTTTGCAGCAGGACCGCCTCCTGGCGGATCGGGGGATAATATCCCTCCGGCACGATCCAGGCGGAACCGCTCTTGAGCTGGCCGTTTTCGTAGACCTGGGAGAGGGCCACGAAACCCAGTTCGGCGTTGCCGGTAGTGACGAACTGATGGGTTTGGGCGATGTTTTCACCTTGCACGAAGGTGGGTTGCAGGCGGTCGAAGAGGTCCATGGCGTTCAATGTGGCCACGGCGGCGGCGCCGTAAGGGGCCAGTTTGGGCGCGGCCAGGGCCAGATGTCCGAAAACGCCCGTTTTCAGCACCTCCCCTCGGGCATCGACGAAATCGGGACGAGGCGACCAGAGAACCAGCCTGCCGATGGCATAGGTGAAGCGGCTGCCCGGAACGGCGAGCTTTTCCCGTTCCAGTTTGGCAGGGGTCTCCGCATCGGCGGCCAGCAGAATGTCGAAGGGGGCCCCGTTGCCGATCTGGGCGTGGAACCTGCCGGTGGCCCCGAAGGAGAGCAGCGTTTTGTGGCCGCTCTCCCGTTCGAAAGCCTCGGCAAGCCTCTTCATCGGCGCGGTGAAGTTGGCCGCGACAGCCAGATGGGTCTCCCCGGCCTCGGCGGTGCCAAGTGCGATCAGAAACAATAGCCCATAAAGAAGGGCAGTGGGTTTCGCTGCCATGGCATCCGCCCTTTCAAGCGCCTGACGGTTCGGAGGGGGGCAAGGTCGCACCCGGTCTGCAGATTAGGACAAAGCGTCCGATGGCGCAAAGCCTCCCAGGGCGTCGGCAGCGGAATTTGATACCGGGGTCCGGGTGGGATTATCCCCCCCGGCGGAGCCCCGAGGTGTTGACGTGGCCGTTGAGGTAGCGGTCCGCAGCAGCCAATGAAAGCATCAAAAGCCGATCCCAAAGGCGATCTTGAGAAATGCAGCGGTCCGCGGGGGGGCAAGGAGCGGATGAGGCCCCCCGCGGTCCGCTGCGATAAATCCGTTGGGTGCGGTTGGGCGGGCCTTCGGGATTCCATGGGCTGCAGCGGACCGCAACGGCCCACAACGTCAACACCTTGGGGCTCCGCCCCAAGCCCCGCCGGGGGGGATAATCCCCCCCGGACCCCCGTATGCATGGAAAACCATGCATCTCAAGGCGGGCGCGGTTTAGAATGCCCTGTTTCCGGGCGCACGGATCGTTCCTTCCCGCCCTGTTCCCGTCCGATTCGAACCCTCATCTTCCGGCGAGGTGTGAACGTGGAAGCTCTCCCCGTGGTGGCCGTCGGCCTGGGAGCCGCCTTCGGCGCCTGGTTGCGCTGGTGGCTCGGCATGCTGCTCAACCCGGTGTTTCCCACCGTGCCCCTGGGCACGTTGGCGGCCAATCTGCTGGGCGGCTATCTGGTGGGCGTGGCGGTGGCCTATTTTTCCCACCATACCGCCCTGCCGCCGGAAGCGCGACTCTTCCTCATCACCGGTTTCCTGGGGGGACTGACCACCTTCTCCACCTTTTCCGCCGAAGTGGTGGGCCTGCTGATGCATCAGGAGTACGGCTGGGCGCTGCTGACCGCAGGCGGCCATCTGCTGGGCTCCCTGACCATGACCGCCCTGGGCATCTTCACCCTGAAGGCGTTGAGCGCCTGACGAGGAGGCCGTATCGATGAACGGAGTGAGCCTTATCTTCTTCGTGCATGAAAACCGCCGTCACCACGGCATTCTGCTCCACGAATGGCTGCTGGAGGAGGCCAAGGCCTTCGGTCTGCCCGGCGGATCCTCCTTTCGCTCCATCGCCGGCTTCGGGCGACACGGCGTGTTGCACGAGGAGCATTTCCTGGAACTGGCGGGCGATCTGCCGGTGCTGGTCTTCTTCATGGCCGACGAGGAGACGGTGGAGCGCTTTCTGACCCGCATCCGCCGGGAGAAACTGGCCCTGCTCTACGTCAAGCTGCCGGTGGAGTTCGGTTTCATCAACGGGGCCTGAGAGCCGGGAGCTGTTGTATTCTTTTCAATATGTTATCTTTTAAGTATCAAAAAAAGAAAATGTTCTGTCCTTTGATCTTTTGATGATCATTTCTGTAAAGAAACAGGTCAGGATGATTCAACAAAAAGGACACGTCAAAGGATAGAACATTTTCTTTTTTTGATACTTAGAAGATTAAATATTGAAAATCAAAAAATAGTCACTGTATGCCATCGGCTCAGGAGACAACCAGGATGTTGAAAACCGTGACCACCTTACCCTCCACCGTCTGGCTGCTGGGCCTGGTCAGCCTGGTCAACGACACCGCCGGAGAACTGGTCTATCCCCTGGTGCCCCTCTACCTGACTTCGGTGTTGATGGCCGGTCCCGGAGCCATGGGACTCATCGAAGGCATCGCCGAAACGGTCAGCAGCCTGTTCAAGCTGATTTCCGGGGTGATGGCGGACCGCTACCGCGCCTCCAAATGGATGGTGACGGTGGGCTACGGCCTGGCGGGGTTCTCCCGTCCGCTGCTGGCTTTCGCCAACAGTTGGGGCTTCGTGCTGGCCTTGCGCCTTGCCGATCGCCTGGGCAAGGGACTGCGCTCCTCGCCACGGGATGCCATGATCGCCGCCGCCGTCCCGGCGGAACGACGTGGTCTGGCTTTCGGCCTGCAACGGGCCATGGACAACCTGGGATCGGTGATCGGTCCCCTGCTCGCCGCCCTGTTCCTGGCCAGCGGCATGCCCCTGCGGGAGGCCTTTCTCTGGGCCATCGTGCCGGGCATCGTCACCCTCGTTCTGACCCTGATGATCCGGGAGCCGGATCGCCCCCTGCTCATCGACCCCAAACCCTTCTCCTGGCAGGTGGGACGCCTTCCCCCGGCCTTTCGACGCTATCTGCTGGTGCTGGCGCTCTTCACCCTGGGCAACTCCTCCAACATGTTCCTGCTGCTGCGCGCTCGCGAAGCGGGCATGGCCGAATACCACATCCCCCTGCTCTGGGGTACGGTGGCCCTGGTGGCAGCCCTCTTCGCCACGCCGCTCTCCGCCCTTTCCGACCGATGGGGCCGACTGCGCCTGATCCGCTGGGGATGGGGCGTCTACGCCGTTTTTTACCTGCTGATGGGGTGGAATGACAACCCGATGCTCTTCTGGCCCCTGTTCGGCTTCTACGGGCTCTTCATGGCCGCCACCGAAGGGGCGGAAAAGGCTCTGGTGGCCGATATCGCCCCCGCCGAACAACTGGGTGTGGCCTACGGCTGGTTTCATCTGGTCAGCGGCCTGATGCTGTTGCCCGCTTCGCTGCTCTTCGGCTGGCTGTGGCAAAGTTTTCGACCGGAAGTCGCTTTCGGCTGGGCCGCCGCCTGCGCCCTGACGGCAGCCTTCGCCCTGGGAACGATCCGGCCCGTCGTGGCGGAGCCGACCGAATCCACGGGATATTGAGCTTTTCAGTCATGCGGTGGTCCGGGGGGGATAATTCCGTTTCTGTTTCATTCGTTCATAATACCGCGTCTACTTTGGAACAGATAACTTTTCTGCATCCGCTCAGGTATACGGGGGTTTGGGGGGGATTATCCCCCCCAACGGGTCCAGGGCAGC
>JADGAQ010000283.1 GCA_015231925.1 Magnetococcales bacterium | reverse complement strand
CCAGGGCGCTGCCCTGGACCCGCCGGGGGGGATAATCCCCCCCGGACCCCCGTATACCTGAAAAGATATCATTCTTGCACTGGAAGGCTGAAAAAAGATGACACGCATTATCGACGGCAAAGCCATGGCGGCCCAAATCCGGGCGGAGATGAAAGAGGAGGTGGCCCTGCTGGCCCAACGCGGCATCGTGCCGGGATTGGCGGTGGTGCTGGTCGGGGATGATCCGGCCTCCCATGTCTATGTGCGCAACAAGAAGAAGGCCTGCGAAGAGGTTGGCATCCGCTCGTTCTCCCACGAGTTGCCGGCCAACACCACGGAAGGCGCCTTGCTGGAGCTGATCGACGAATTGAACGCCGATCCGGCGGTGGATGGCGTTCTGGTGCAGATGCCCCTGCCGAAAGGCATCGACGCCCGCAAGGTGCTGGACCGGATACTGCCGGATAAGGATGCGGACGGATTTCACCCCTGCAACGTGGGTTTGATGGCCTTGGGCACTCCGCGCGCCCGACCCTGCACCCCCTGGGGGGTGATGGAGATGTTGCGTCGGGAGGGGATCGACCCGGCGGGCAAGATCGCCGTGGTGGTGGGGCGTTCGGACATCGTGGGCAAACCGGCGGCCTTGATGCTGCTGCTGGCCCACGCCACGCCGATCATCTGCCACAGCCGCACCCCGAATCTGGAGGAGCTGGTGGGCATGGGGGATATCGTGGTGGCGGCGACGGGCAAGCCGCGCATGATTCGCGGCTCGTGGCTGAAACCCGGCGCGGTGGTCATCGACGTGGGCATCAACCGCCTGCCGGACGGCACGTTGTGCGGGGATGTGCATTATGAAGAGGCACTGGCGCGGGGAGTGGCGGCCATCACCCCGGTTCCGGGCGGCGTCGGCCCGATGACCATCGCCATGCTGCTGAAGAACACCCTGGCCGCAGCGGGCAGGAAATAGCCTTTCAATATGTTGACTCTCAGTATCAAAAAAAAGAAATGTGTTGACTTGATCCGTTGATTCGTATCTGTTCAGGTATGCGGGGGTTCGGGGGGGATTATCCCCCCCCCAACGGGTCCAGGGCAGCGCCCTGGGACGTTTCCTTTCGCCGTTGACACAATCATGTCGCGCTATGCAGGGGCCTGAATTGTTACGTTGATTCTATCTTTGTTTCAGCCTTCATTCCCATGCAAACGATCAGGTCTCCTCGATTCGCTGGCATGGGGGCTGGGTGGTGGTCTGGGAGTAATTCGCTGGTCTTGCTTTTTGGCCATGCCGAGATCAAATATGGTCTTGATTGGCTTTGAAAGGGTGGACTGGCCCGTCAAGAGGGGGGCGGCAAGTGAAGGTTGTGCCGAAGATACCCTCTTTGTGGCCTGCCGGGAGTGGTAAGTCAAAATAGAGGGGCAAAATTGCGTGAAAAAAATTGTCCCACAATTGCTTTTACAGGGTAATAAAATACATGGACCTACATGAAATCCTTTTTGAAAGGGGGGCTGCGTGATAACATGCGCGTGAGTGGTTGGCCCTATTCTTGATTAGATCTGTCTCTGAAAGGCAACTTCAAGCGGGAAGTGGGCGAAAATGGCACACTCTGTCACAATTCACCTGCTTTCCATCATTGAAGTACGTCAAAAGTATGACATCGATTGAGCGAGAAATCAAGGGATGAACGTCAGGTGCGGGGTATCTCCTCCAAAACGGAGACCGCCGCGCCGCTGCGGGCGGCCTGTGTAAGAACTGCCAACCTTGTCGCCGCAGACACCGTTACGTAGGAGGGTTGTGCTATGAGCGAAAAAAAATTCGAAAATGAAAGATTATTCTCGGATTCAATGTTTGGAACTTCGCCTGAACTTTTTGAAGAGGTAAATCCAAAGGACTTTGAGCAAGAGGGATTGCCGATAAATAAGGGAGTTCATTTGGGTCAAGCTCATAGAAACTTCAAGCGGCGGCTTGAAGAGTATAATGCGAGGTTTCGAGAAGAATGAATGGTTTTGCGTGAATCTTTCCCATATAAAAAAATGATAGTATAGGTGAGTCCATGTCATCGGAAGACTATGTTGATTTTGTGGAGCTCTGGTCTTACGTAGAAGATCGCGCACAAAACTTTATCAAGCGTGTTGAGGCGAGAGGACGAAAATGGCAGCCGAAGGTTGATGATATATACAGAGATTATGAAAAAAATGTGGAATATTTCAGTAAGCTATCTTTTCAAGGAGTTAAAGCCTCTTCGCTGGACCGACATAAACAAGCGGCTGCACTTGTTGCGGCCATATTGAGCCAAGGCAAAGGACCTTTTGCCCCGACTGGGATGGACTACGCTTTGCTCCCAAAATTTTGCCTGCTTGCCGATGAAATCTATGCTGTGTATTGCGCAGAGCAGTTGATGAGACAATTGGTTCTTGAAGAGCCAGTTATTGGGAATGTTGAAAAGTTCAATAAGCACTTTCTAAAGAAGGGAGGGTTTTGTTGTCCCGTACCAACCCATGATGACCAGCAGTACGAAATCCATCTATTCAAAACGCTTAAGCTTAACAGGTCCTCCTATGGCCATGAGCTACTTTGGCTGGCCCACGTCTTTTTCTTTCTTGAGCGTGTGACTTTAGTCTATCTCAGCAACGATATTGAAGAATATGTTCGTTGTGAAGAGCGACAAACCTTCGAACTCCTACCCCATTAGACTCTCTCGACAATCTCCTACTTTAGCCGTGGTAGGGTTTCTCTCTGCTTCGGAGATCTGTGTCGTCATGGCCATTCCAGTCCGTGGGTTTATTTCATGCGGAGGTAGGCTGTTGCCTTCCTGGTTGCAGATTGCTTGTCATCAATTTCTATAAAGATTAACAACTAATTGGGTTGGTAAGGCTTGGCGCATCCGATTTAGTGTCGAAATTACCCTTCTTTGATAATATTATCTGGATTGATGCAAATATCGTGGCTGCGCATTTCATCCAGTCCGTGTTTCATCAGGCAGGCGGCGAGGGGGTAGGCCAGGGTGAGGTCGAGGAGCATGTTGGCGGCTTCGATCAGGTCGAGGAGGGTTCCGGCGGCTTGGGCGGCGGGGAGGGGGGCGGTGTATTCCAGGAGTTCCCGCACCAGCATGCAGGGGGTTAGGATCAGGGCGATTTGCAGGTAGAGGCGGAACGAGGTGGTGAAGTGTTGGCCGGTCAGTCGCCAGAGGGGGACGAGGCTGGTACGCAGGTGTTCGCCTCGGGCCATGGCGGGGAGGAGGGGCCAGAGGCGGATGGCTTGGTAGTTCAGCAGGAAGAACCAGGTGGCGTCGAGGGTGCGGCCCCAGTGGGGGTGGTTCATGGCTGGGAGGCCGATGGTGGCCAGCCAGGTCATTTCGGAGGAGACGGTATTCAGCAGCCATTGGCCGAGGCCGAGGCTCCAGGCCAGGGTTTGGGGGCCTTGGAGCAGGTCGCGGCCGGAGACGGTGGTACGTTCGGGGAATTGCAGCCACCAGAGGAGTTCTTGCCAGCGTGTCAGCAAAAACAGCAGCAGGAAGAGGAAGCTGATGGCGGGGGAGGTGGTTGGGACCAGGCGCAGGGCGGTGAAGAAGAGCAGGGGTGGGAGGATGGCGAGGTAGCCGGCGCGGTAGTGGGTACGGAGGGTGGTCCAGGCGGTGGGGAGCAGCCAATGCGTCATGGGAGCCATCTGCCTTTTAATATGTTGCCTTTAAGTATCAAAAAAAGGAAATGTTTTGACGTGGTCCTTTAGCCTTTAGCCTTTAGCCTCTGGCCTTTAGCCTTTAGCCTTTAGCCTCTGGCCCTTGACCTGGCCTTTCGCGGGTCGAAGCCCAAAAGAGAGCCGCCCAAGCCTGATCC
>JADGAQ010000282.1 GCA_015231925.1 Magnetococcales bacterium | reverse complement strand
ACGGACCCTGTCTCCGCGCACAAGGTTTGTCCAACCCGTCATCCCGCGCCAGTGCGGGTCACTGGACGAAGAGCAACGGTTCCCGGCGTCCGGTAGGTCCGCAAGGATTCGAAGGCCGCCGGGGGCCACTCTTTCTGCCTCATGGTGCAATGGATATGTCCACTCCCCCAGTCAGAATTCCCCAGGACCTGATGGTCTGGATTGAGGCCCGAAAGCGTTTTCGCTTGTCCCATGCCCATATCCAGATGGCTCGGGAACTTGGCTTGAACCCGAAGAAATTCGGTGGATTGGACAATTCCCATCAAGAACCCTGGAAATTGCCTCTGCCACAGTTCATCGAAAAGATCTATTTCAAGCACTTCAAGAAAATCAAACCCGATCAGGTCATAAGCCTTGAAGAGGTGGCTGCGGCAAGGCGGGACAAGAAAATAGCCAAACAGGCCGGAAGGGCGTTATCCGACACGTTGCCAATTGACAGCCAGTCATCTACTGAAGAAGCTCAATCAAAATAAAGTTATTCATAATTATACTAATTCTGGCATCTGTTCAGGTATACGGGGGTTCGGGGCATGATATCCTCTCCGGGAAGGTTGCGGAAGCGGTTTGTTTTTCGGGGTGAATGGCCTACCATGCGGTGAAGAGGATACGAAACGGGTGTGACGGAGGGGCGATGAAACAACTCGGCAGGATGGGCCTTCTGGGTCTGGTGACGTGTCTGCTGGCGAGCGGTGCCCTGGCGGAACGGCGTCTGGCGCTGGTGATCGGCAACGGCGCCTACAACAACGGGGTGGTGCCACTGCGCAATCCGGTCAACGACGCCGGTGATCTCAAAAAAGCCCTGGAGAAGCAGGACTTCGAGGTCACTCTGGAGTTGAACGCCAACCTGGAACGGATGACGGAGCAGGTCGATGCCTTCAGCCGCCGCCTGGGAGAAAGCAAGGCGGTGGGATTGTTCTTTTACGCCGGCCACGGGGTGCAGTCCGAAGGCGAAAACTACCTGGTTCCTGTGGGGGCCACCGTGGAGAAGGCGGCCCAGTTGCGTTACCGCACCCTGCCCGCAAGCTATGTGCTGGCCGGCATGGAAGAGGGACGCAAGGAACAGGTCAACATCCTGATCCTCGACGCCTGCCGGGATAATCCGTTTCGCAGCTTCCGCAGTCCTGCGGGCGGGTTGGCCACGATGCAATCCCAGGGGGGCTCGATCATCGCCTTTGCAGCAGGCGCGGGACAGAAGGCGGAAGACGGCACCGGACGCAACGGCACCTTCACCAAACATCTGCTGCCCCAGTTGGGTCGCAGCGGGCTGAACGTGGTGGAGATGTTCCGGGAGGTGCGTCGGGGGGTTCACAGCGAAACCAACGGCAAACAGTGGCCCGAAATCACCGAAAAGATGCTGACCACCTTCTATTTCACCCCCACCGTCGAGCCGCCTCCCCCGCCACCTCCGGAGCGCAAAGGCTATCTGCAGGTGAGCGTCAACGCGCCAGGGAGCAAGGCAACCCTGAACGGGCGATCGGTTGGCGAGTCGTGGCCGAATCAGCCGTTGAACCTGCCGGACATCCCGGTGGGAAAAAACCGGCTGAAGGTGGAAGCGACCGGTTTTGAGCCGGTGGAGCAGGAGATCGAGGTAAAATCCGGCGGAGTATGGACCCAGGTGGCCATGAGCCTCCCACCGGAAGCGGTGGTTCCGGTGACTGGCCGGGATTGGCGGGATCCCACCACCGGAATGGAATTCGTGAAGGTTCCCGAAGGGAGCTTTGATCTGGGTTCGCCGGAAGGGGAAAATGGACGGGATGGTGACGAGGGTCCTGTTCAAAAGGGCTTGCGGGTCAAGGAGTTCTGGCTTGGGAAGTATGAGGTGACGAACGGGCAATACCGGAAGTGGAAGCCGGATCATGACAGCGGGAGTTACGAAGGTCTGTCGCTGAACGGGGATGATCAACCTGTGGTGAATGTGGCTTGGGATGAGGCGACGGCCTATGCCAAGTGGTTGTCGGAACAGGGGCATGGCAAGTTTGCCTTGCCGACGGAGATGCAGTGGGAATATGCAGCGCGAGGGGGAACGAAAACCTCACGGTATTGGGGGGATGATCCGAAGGAAGCATGTCAGTATGCCAATGTGGCGGATTTGACGGCAAAGGCGAAATGGTCGAGTTGGACAATTCATGAATGTCGTGATGGTTACGAAGTGACGGCCCCGGTGCATGACGGGAAGCGGAAACCGAATGCCTTTGGATTGTATGATATGCTGGGAAATGTTTGGGAATGGACGTGTTCGTTGAAGGAAGCTTACGGTCAATCAGAGAAGAACTATGCCAAATGTGGAGATGGGGGCTCCGTCCGGGTGGGTCGGGGCGGCAGCTGGTACGACGGCCCGGCCGGCGTCCGCTCCGCCTATCGCGACTGCATCTCGCCCGTCTACCGGTACTACTACCTGGGCTTCCGCCTTTCGAGGACTGGCCCTTGACCCTTTTATCCTTGTTCACTTGGGCGCGAAGCGCGTGTTTTGACGTTGACGTTGGGTCCCCGCAAGATTGCAGTCTGCGAGAGGGGGCCGCGAAGCGGTTGCCCCCGAGAGCGGACTGCAATCTTGTGGGGTTGTTTTGGTCTGGGGGGTTGAGGGGGCGAAGCCCCCTCAAGATTTATTGGAGGTGTTTTTTCAACGCAGAATTTCTCTGAATTTCATGACTATAGGTAATAAATATGAATATTTGGTAACCATTAAGACCCCTGTACGGTGCAGCATGATCAGGTCAACGGCGAAAGGAAAAGTCCCAGGGGTGCCCCCGGACCCCATGGGGTCGGAAGTCAACAATAAACAGAAGAGTCCCATGGCGCTGCCCTGGACCCGTCGGGGGGGGGATAATCCCCCCGAACCCCAGTATATCTGAATAGTTACAATATTTGTATTTTTGCTTTACGTTTTGACCCTGTAGTGGGTGGTTTTGACGATACCGAAGCACGTTCTTTCATGGCGGACAAAGAAATTCAGTAACTATTCAGACCCCTGCACGGTGCAGCTCGATCGTGTCAACGGCGAAAGGAAAAGTCCCAGGGGTGCCCCCTGGACCCCAGGGGGTTGAACGTCAACAGACAAAGGAAAAGTCCCAGGGCGCTGCCCTGGACCCGTCGGGGGGGATAATCCCCCCCGAACCCCCGTATATCTGAACAGATACGAAATTCATGCCATTCATGATCATACGTTCATCCATCAGGGTGCGCCGTACTTGCTGTTGGTGGTGACGTATCATGGCCTGGATTCTTCCGAAAGAATCATGCCATTGGGGAAGAGCCCCGCCAGCGCTTCTCCGGAGAACTGGCGCAAGCTGTTGAATCCGGGAAACACGCCTTTATTCAACTCGTTGCGCGAATGGCGTGCCGGAAAAGCCACGTACAGAAGGCGTTCCGCCCTATTTTATCGCCACCAACCAGCAACTGGCGGAGATGGCCGCCTCCCGCCCCCAAACCCTGGCCGGTCTGGCCCGCATCGAAGGAGTGGGAAAAGGCAAACTGGAACGCTACGGCAACGAGATGCTGGGCGTCCTGGGAATGGAGTCTGGCACGAAACCTGCCGCTTCGGAAAGCACCGTGCCAACCGCTCCCCCGGAGGCCAGCCATGAGCCCACAGCATGATCTGCCCATCTTCGACAAATGGCTGGACTTCCTGAAGTGGCTGCTGCCCACCACCGGGAAGTTGCCCCGACGGATGCGCTTCACCTTCGCCGACCGCATCGACACCCTGACCCCCGACCGGGTGGGGGATCCGGTGGAAGCCCGCCACTCCCACCGCAAACAGGAAATCCTCAAACGCGCC
>JADGAQ010000281.1 GCA_015231925.1 Magnetococcales bacterium | reverse complement strand
AGAGGAACCCCTTCTAAATGATACTTAGGTGGCTCACTAATTCCGTAACAAATTGAACCAAGTCTCTTGAGGGCGATAACCCCCCAATGCCCCGGCACCTCCCCCAGCCACTCCACCCCGGAATCCTTGTATTCGGCATAACGTGGAAATTTCATTACACAATCTCCGCCAACATCGTCTGGATGCGGCCCACCACGTCTTTGAGGTCCGCGTCGATGGCCTCCAGCGGGCGGGGCGGCTGGAAGACGTAGAAATGGCGGTTGAAGGGGATTTCGTAGCCGATTTTGGTCTTTTCGTGGTCTATCCAGGCGTCGGGGGCGTGGGGCAGCACCTCCCGTTTGAAATAGGCCTCTACATCCTCTGCAAGCGGCACGTTTTCGGTATCCCGCAGTTTGGCGTCGGGCTGGGGTTTGCCCTTCAGTTTGCCTTTCTGTCCCAGCACGATCCTGCCGGATTCATCCCGCTCGGGACGTTCCACCGTGATGGTGCGATAGCCGAAATCCCGATTGGCGAATATCCGGCTGACGGGTTTGCCCTCCTGCTTCGCCTCGATGAACGAACCGAACAGGCGGGTGATTTCCGCAATGTGGTCGTCGGAAAGCTCCTTGCGCTTGGATCCCAGGCTCTTGCGCATCTTCCGCCACATCTCCCCGGCATCGATCAACTGCACCTTGCCCTTGCGGGGGGCGGGTTTGCGGTTGCTGACGATCCAGATGTAGGTTGAAATCCCGGTATTGTAGAACATGTCCGTGGGCAGGGCGATGATGGCTTCCAGCAGGTCGTTTTCCAGCACATGGCGGCGGATTTCGCTCTCCCCGCTACCCGCGCCGCCGGTGAACAGGGGCGAGCCGTTCAGCACGATGCCGAAGCGACTGCCGCCATCGGCAACGGGACGCATCTTGGAAACAAGGTGCAACAAAAACAGCATGGAGCCGTCGGAAACCCGGGGCAGTCCCGGTCCGAAACGGCCGCTGTATCCCAGAGTCTCATGCTCCCGGCGCACCTCTCGTTCCACCTTTTTCCACTCCACCCCGAAGGGGGGATTGGAGAGCATGTAGTCGAACTTCCGGTGGGGGTGGCCGTCATCGGAAAGGGTGTTGCCGAAGACCACGTTGCTCACGTCCTGCCCTTTGATGAGCATGTCGGCTTTGCAGATGGCATAGGATTCCGGGTTGAGTTCCTGGCCGAAGACGATCAGCCGGGCCTGCGGGTTGCGTTCCTCCAGATACTCTCCGGCGATGGACAACATGCCGCCGGTGCCGGCGGTGGGATCGTAGAGGGTACGCACCACGC
The DNA here is from genome assembly GCA_015231925.1 of Magnetococcales bacterium. Taxonomy (NCBI): domain Bacteria; kingdom Pseudomonadati; phylum Pseudomonadota; class Magnetococcia; order Magnetococcales; species Magnetococcales bacterium. The sequence continues at coordinate 2,607 of JADGAQ010000281.1, read as the reverse complement.
CGGGGGTGGCCAGCACCGGGTCATCCTCGATGAAAAGCAGATTGACCATCAGGCGGATGACCTCGCGGGGAGTGAAATGCTCACCGGCGGTTTCGTTGGAGAGTTCGGCGAACTTGCGAATCAGCTCCTCGAAGACCAGGCCCATCTGGTAGTTGCTGACCGATTCCGGGAGCAGGTCGATTGCGGAAAATTTCTCCACCACCTGGTACAGCAGTCCGGTTTTGGCCAGACGTTCGAGATGGGTGTGGAACTCGAAGCGTTCAAAAACGTCCCGCACGGCGGGGGAGAAGGCGTTGAGGTAGCCGAAGAGGTTCTCTTTGATGTGGTCGGCATCGCCGGTCAGTTTGGGCAGGTCCATCGGCGAAACGTTGTAGAAGCTTTGACCGGCTTTGCGCAGCACGAAGGGTTCCGGGTTCAAGCCCTGTCTCTTTTTTTCGGCGTACTCGGCCAGAACGGCGGCTTTGGTGGAGGCCAGCACACAATCCAGGCGGCGCAGCACCGTCATGGGCAGGATGACCCGTCCGTATTCGGCTTGTTTGTAGTCTCCGCGCAACAGATCGGCGACGGACCAGATGAAGGCGGAAAGACTTTGCTGATTCATGCGTTGTCAACTTTCTTGAATGAGCTGGTTTTGCCTTTCAATATTTTTCCTTTAAAGTATCAAAAAAAGGAAATGTTCTGTCCTTTGACTTTATGTTTAAATTCTTTTATGAAAGATCTTTGCGAGATATGTATTATAAAAGAAAAAGTCAAAGGATAGAACATTTCCTTTTTTTGATACTTTAAAGGAAAATATTGAAAGGCTTCTCTACCTCAGTTTGTTCATCAGGCGATTCCACAGCATCAGGGAAACCCTGCGCGGCAGCAATCGGGCCAGCAACGCCATGGCCTGGGAGCGGAACGGGAATATCAGGGTGCGACTGCCCCGCCCCAATTGGGCCACAATGCGCTCCGTCGCCTCTTCCGGCGTCATCAATACCTCGCCGGCCACCTCCTTGACCCCCGCCGCCTTCTGAAAACTCGTGGCCATGCCCCCCGGACAAACGGTGATCACCTCCACCCCCCGAGGCGCGGTCTCCGCCGCCAGCCCCTCCCCCAAAAACAGCACCCCGGCATTGCTGGCCGCATAGACCGTCATGCCCGGCAACGGCTGAAAGGCCGACGACGAACTGATCAGCACCAACCGCCCGAAACCCCGCGTCATCATGCCCGGCAACACCCGATGCGCCAGTTGCAAACGGGCGGTCAGATTGGTCTGCACCATGGCCGCCTGCCGCTGCCCATCCAACTGCGCCACCGGACCCCGCCCCCCGAAACCGGCACAGGCGAACAGCTCCGTCACCCCGGCATCGTGATCCCAGAACGACTCCCGCAGCAAGGCCGCCACCGCCTCGGGCCGGGAGAGATCGCACAAGCGACGCATCACCGGCGCTTCCGAGGAGATCTCCGCCTCCAGCAGCGCCGGATTGTTGTCCACCAGCACCAGGGAACGTCCCATACCCGCCAGACGCCGACTCAAGGCCAAACCCAACCCCGAAGCCGCTCCGGTGACCAGGGTCAGTCCCCCCGGCGGCATCGCCGCCCGGCAACGGGCCTGCTCCCGCCTCAAGACCCCCGCCAACATCGCCTCGCCACGCAGGGTGCGTTGCCAACCCAACTGTTGCAAGGGGAGATCCGTGGCCACCAGGGCATCGTAAAGCAGCGCCTTGGCCTGAAAGGGCATCCAGCGGCAAAAAGGCCGCAACAGCGCCGCCAGCCAGGTCATGGGCAAACGTCCGGCCTGTGGCGCGCCCAGCCGGAACAGCTCCCCGAGACGCACCGGCTCCCCGGCGGCGAAAAGGGTGCGTCGCGCCGCTTGGGGATGGTCCGCCGCCAGGATCAGACCTTGCGCCAGATCGTCGACATGCAGCAGGGACCACCGTCCCGGCAGATCCAGCCGGGAGAGGGGTCCGCCCTGCAACGCCATGCGCATGAAGACCGCCGCGTGGGAATCGTGACGCATCTCCTCGCCCACCACCAGGGCGGAACGCACGATGCGCCAGGAGAGGGGGCTGTTGCGCACCAGCGTCTCCCCGTCCCGTTTGGAGCGACCGTAATCCGAACAGGGATGGCAGGCCGACTCTTCGGTCAGCGGCTGGCGGCAGGCATCCGCCGGGGCGCGATCCACCGCGCCGATGGTGGAGACGAAGAGAAAGGCCGCATCGGGAGCCGCTTCCGCGCAGGCCTGCAACAGGGCGGCGGTGGTGGCCACGTTGGCCGGGCCGTAGTGGCTGCCGTTGGCGAAGCGGGCGTCCGCCGCCAGATGGATAACGGCGTCGATGCCTTCCAGATGCCGCCGATATCCGGCGATATCGGTCAGCGGGGCGCAGACCCACGCGATGCCGGGGCGGGTGTCGTATTGAGGCTGTCGGCTTTGCGCCACCACCCGATCGCCCCGTGCCAGCAGTTGGGCCACCACCCGTCGTCCGATGAATCCGGCCGCACCCGTGACGAAATAGCTTTTCATGCCGAAGCTCCCGGACAACGGGATCATGCCGTTGTCCTTTCAGGTAATACGGGGGTCCGGGGGGGATTATCCCCCCCGGCGGGGTTTGGGGCGGAGCCCCA
>JADGAQ010000280.1 GCA_015231925.1 Magnetococcales bacterium | reverse complement strand
ATGGGATGTGGTAGCCTGAAGTCAGCGAGTGATTCTGATAGTGACGGAGCCGGGCTATGTACAACGAACGCAAGGCAGCGCAGATGGCGGCTTTCCTTCTGGGCAAGACCCCGGAAGGACGCATGTCTCATTTGAAGCTGATGAAGCTGTTGTATCTGGCGGAACGAGAGTCGATGCGCCTCACCGGGTTGCCCATCTGCTGGGACCATCTTGTTTCCATGCCTCATGGCCCGGTGCTTTCCATGACACTGAACCTGATGGACGGAGATGTCGAATCCCAACCGGGTGGGTGGGAGGAGTGGATATCCGACAAGGCAGGCCATGAAGTGTCGCTCCGCAGAAGTTTCACCCCGGAAGATCTGGACGCATTGAGCAGGGCCGAAGAGGACATACTGGAAAGTGTGTGGCAAGAGTTCGGCGGCATGGGAAAATGGGAAATCCGGGACTGGACTCATCAGCATTGTCCAGAATGGACCAACCCCTCCGGTTCATCCATGCCGATCCCGTTTCACGCCATGGCGCTGGCAGTCGGTTACAGTGAGGCAGAGGCCAGTGAATTGGCCGAGCGTATCGAAACCGAGCAGAATATCGACGCTCTCTATGCCTCCCTATGAAAATGTTCATCCCGTTTCGGCGCCACGGTTCTGATACCTTCCGACCCCCCGGACGACCCGGACCGCGAACATCTCTTTATCGTTCTGACCGATCCGTTCGTTTCCGGCCATGACAAGTATGTGTTGCTGGTGTCAGTTTCCAGTGTCGGCAAAGCCGGGTCCTGGCATGACACCACCTGCATCCTGAACCAGGGCGACCATCCTTTCGTGAAGCACCAAAGCTTTGTCTTTTACACCAGATCCCGAAACGAAAACGCCAACAAGGTGGTAAAGGGCGTGAAGGGCGGATCGTTTGTCCCGCAGGATCCGCTGGACCAGGAGGTGTATGAGCGGATCTGTGGGGGGATGAGTGTATCCCCTTATACCCCGAAAAACATTCTTGCCCTCTACAACCAGGCGTTGGCACTAGGCTTGGCTGGATGATGGACGGCTTACTTCCAACCTGGGTGCCGGGGGTGCCGTATCGGCTGCATAACAACCGGCCTGGACGGCAGCAAAACCGGTGAGCCTGTTGCCGGAAAGATCCTTCCCGGTCAAATTCCAAAATTTACTCCCAATAACGGAAATTTGACCTGACTCCATCTCAAAATCATCTTTTCCTGCCGCTCTTCCTCCGGTATACTCCTGACGGTCCGACTTCCAACCTCAATCTTCCGTCATGAAGGAGAAGCCCATGAAGCGCGTCCTCTTCCTTGCCGCCTTGTTCACCGCCGGTACCGCCTTCGCCTGGGGCGATGATGTCTACGTCAACGGCCATTTTCGCCAGGATGGTTCCTATGTGCAACCGCATGTGCGCTCCGCCCCGAACAACTCCATGTTTGACAACTACAGCACCCAGGGCAACACCAATCCCTATACCGGACAGAGCGGGAGACTGAGCCCGTATGGCTCCTCCTTTGGTGGTGGCACCTACGGGACCGGAAGCACCGGTTCGCGCCGGCGCGGATGGTAGCGTGAAGGGCGGGGGAAACCCCGCCACCCTACATAACCGCTTGGTCGGATCGCCCCACAAGGGGCTGATGACCGGGTCCTCTTCGCCATCCTCAGGTTATCGGTGCATGGCCCAACCAGAAGAGAAGCCTTCCAGATGGGTGATGGGTCTGCATTTGTGGGGAGGGGCGTGCCTTAAAATATTCTTCGATTTGATGGAACTAAAAGCGGGAGCATTGATTGTCGCTGGTGAGGTTCTTGCAGGATATGCCCTGTCAAAATATTTCGTAGTATTAATAGATAGATATATTGTGTCATCAAAAACCAGGCTTGTGGTAAAGATCTTTCTCCCGTTTCTGTATCTTCTCGCTGCATCGATGATCCCTTTTTTGATAGGAACATTCAACAATAACCTCAACAAGAAGTATCAATCTCTGTCAATCGGATCGGAAAACAGGCCAAAAACAAGCCCGGTTGCTGCTCATGTGACAGACGATGGCAACCCACCTCTGCCACCTGGGTTCCGATATATCTCCCCCGACGACCCGGAGGTTGCCCACCTGTTTGGAGGTGGACCTTCTGCCGGACAGGGAGGCATTTTGCCGATTACAGGTAGGGTTGCCCCACAGGATGCAGCCATCGATCAGTTGCGCATGGCCGCTGAAAAGGGTGATGCTGAGGCGCAATACAAACTTGGGGTTATGTTTGAAAACGGCGACGGCGTTTCCCAGGACTATAAGAAATCCGTAAAATGGTTCCGGCTGGCCGCCGAACAGGGCTTTCTGTCAGCGCAAAACAATCTTGGATTTATGTTTTTAGAAGGTAGAGGGGTTATTCAAGACTATAAGGAAGCCATGCAATGGTTCAGGCTGGCCGCTGAACGAGGCTTATCGGCGGCGCAAAATAATATCGGATTTATGTACTTAAGCGGCGAAGGGGTTCCTAAAGATAATATTCAGGCCCATATGTGGTTAAATCTTGCTGGCGCCAACGGGAATAAAACGGCCCCCGATGCTCTAAAGGCTGTTGCTATGCTCATGACCCCGGAGCAGATTGCCAAAGCCCAGGAGCTGGCTCGCAACTTCGTACCAGTCGGCAACAAAGGACCAATAATGTACCCGCGCATCGACGACCGTGGAGACGACTTCGTGCCAAATAACCGTCAGAGGAACTGAACAACATGCTTTGGCGACAGAGTCTAAGAACAAATCCCAGGAGGGCGGGAAAGTCAACGACAACAGGACACGTCCCAGGGCGCTGCCCTGGACCCGTCGGGGGGGATAATCCCCCCCGAACCCCCGTATTACTGAAAGGATACCTCAATCACGGCGTCGAAACCGCCGGCAGCTCCTGTTTATTGCCGTCGGGGCCGATGCAGACGAAGGTCACGGAGGTGGAAAAAATGGTTTTGCACTCGCAGGCCACCGCGTTCTGCACCGTGGCCAGATACTCCACCGAGGTGCGCCCCACCCGGGTGCGCTGTACCTGAATGCACAAAATGGCCCCCAGATCGACCCGCTCCAGAAAAGCCACCCGCTCCATGGCCACGGTGACGAACTCCGATCGCGGATAGTCCAACCGCGCCGCGATATAGGCCGACTCGTCCACCCACTTCAGCAACTGCCCGCCGAAGAGGTAGCCATAATGGTTCAAATGCTCAGGGAGAACCAGTTTGTAGGTTTGCATCACTCTTCCGTAGTGGAGCGGAAATAAAACCCGATTACCAGAGTAACGATGGGAGGAAGAATGGTCTTGGCATACTCAAAAACTTCCTTGCTAGCCGGATTTTCCGGCAGGTAAACATAGACGCCACAACTCACCAAGGCCAGAAGAGCCGCAACGCCTAAAATCCCTTTCGCCAATGATAATATATCTTTAGGGGTGACATCTTTTTGGACGGAGCTGTTGTAAAGCGACGCACCATCCGATGAGTCACCATCGACCTGTACCTCCTCGACTTCCGCCATGAGGAATACCTCTATATACCGCTAATACGAACGGCAACCTGGGGAGCGTCCCTGTCGGAATCATCAATGACCGCAAGCTTGAACTTGGATTTTGGCTCTCCAATCTTTATGTCCCTGCGTCGCTTTTCTTCAAGCACATTGAGAGCGGAGAGCGCCCTCCGAATAACCTCCTCGTCATTGATACTATCCCGCTTTGCAATAGTCGAAATGAGCTTAGATGCATCCCCCGAAAGAGTGAATCTGAGATTTGCCATGTTATTTTCCTCCGCGAAACAGACACAACACCCTCATTTGTGGATTTTAAGCCCTTGTAACGAAGGCGTCAAACGGAATATCCCGATGGCATCCGCCTTGTCGGAAAACGGCGGAGGGTGTGATAGCGGAGCTGCTGGTAAAATA
>JADGAQ010000279.1 GCA_015231925.1 Magnetococcales bacterium | reverse complement strand
CCGCTTTCGCGGGAATGACGTTTTCGTGGTTGGGGAGTTGGTTGCATAACCCAGGTGCCGCTTGGCGATATATGCAATTTTAAAATGGAATCTCTATACCGCCCAACATGGCACCTCGCCATGGGCGGCAACAAGCGACTCACGGGGTCGCCAACGCCCCCCCTCAGGCGGCGTTGGCGGGTGCCCCGGCATCGCCGCCGCCCTTGCGGGGCGGGGCGTATTCGATGCAACGATTGCGTCCCTGGGCCTTGGCCTGATACAGGGCCTGATCGGCCATGCGGGAGACCTCCCAAAAATCGTCGCTGTCGGTGGGGTAACGGGCCGCGCCGATGGAAACGGTTTTTTGCAACGCCCCGCCGGCGATGGGAATTTTCATCGCCTCCACCGCCAGACGGATTTTTTCCGCCACCGCCATGCCGGTGTACTCCTCGGTCTCTTGCAGCACCACCAGGAACTCCTCGCCGCCGTAGCGGATCACCAGATCCGAGGCGCGGACCTGCTGTTGCAGCACCTTGGCCAGGGTTTTGAGGGCGGTGTCGCCAGCGTCGTGGCCGAAGGTGTCGTTGACCTGCTTGAAGTGGTCGAAATCCAGCATCAGCACCGACAGCCGCCCCTCCTTGCGGCGCAGCCCGGCCAGCATGGTCTCCACGTACTCTTCGAGGAAGCGGCGATTGTGCAGGCCGGTGAGGGCGTCGCGCAGGGCGTTCTCCTTGAGGGTGGCCAGCAGGCGCTTGGCCTCCACCACGGGGGCAGACTCCCGCAGATAGGCTTTGATGAAGGGGACCATCAATTGTGTCAGATGGCCGTGCCGCCGTTCGAAGACCAACTGCACCACGCTGCCCACCGATCCGCCGTGGATCACCGGCAGACAGATGTGGGCCAGGGGGGGCGAATCGTCCCGTCCGCGAAACATGGCGCAGATGTGAGGATCGTCCTGGGAGTCGATGATCCGTCCGGTGCGTTGCGCCCGGCAATGTTCGGCTTGATAGAGGATCTGCTGCTCGCACCAGCGGATGGGGGCGTCCAGGTCGCCGTCCACCGAGGCCACCCGCATGTGGTTTTGGCTGGCGGCCACCTCGTACAGGGTGTGGCGTTGCAGGCTGAAGGGGCCGGTAAGCACCCGACCGATGCGGGCGTAAACCTCCCGCTTGGTCAGATCCTCCTCGATGGATTGCTTGAACTGGGCCACCGCCGTCAGTTCCCGCACCATCTCGGTGGCGTAGGTGATGAGATTGGTGTTGGGCGGGGCGTCATAGCCGATCAGGTGGGCCGCGTCATGGCCGATGCCCCCCAGGTTTTCCTGAAGAAAGGACATCAGCTCATTGAGATCCTTGGCGATCTGCCCCACCTCGTCGTTGCTGCGGCTCTCCAGCCGCTCGGTGAACAGCCCTTGTTTGGCGTGGGCCACCGCCTGTTGCACCTCCTGGGCGGTGGTGACCACCGGGGCGATGAGTCGCCGCAGCAGCAGGGTCAACAGCAGGGCGAAAAAGATCACCACCCCTGACAACACGCCGATGGTGGTCAGGGCCTGTTCTTGCAGCCGGTCCAGGGCCAGGGTGATGGAGATGGCCCCCAGCACCGTGCCCGCGATCACGTGATGGCACTCCAGGCAGTTGGGGCGGCCCTGGCCGTCGGCGACAAAGGGGATAATGCCGCTGAAGGTGGGACGGTCGCCCTTTTCCCCCAGGATGAAGGAGGGGATCCCGCTTTGCAGCACCGTCATTTCCGTCTGGTCGATGGCTTCCTCCTGGCCCAGGCCCGGACCGAACTGCCGCACCACCGCCTCGCCCCGAATCACCCGCGCCCCAATCACCCCGGGCACGGCGGAGAGTCGTTGCAAAAACTGTTCTCGTTTATCGATGACTCCGTTGATCATCGACTCGGTCAGACTCACCCGCACCACCTCGGCGGCGGTGCGCACGTGTTCTTGCGCCGTGACGATGGAAAATTGTCGGAAGGCCAGCAGACTGGTCACCACCAGCACCGCGGCCAAAACTCCGCCTAAAATCAATGACGCCAGTGTGGCTTTTGCGTTGAGTCGCATGGGAGTTCGCGCTGTCCTTGAGGCGGTTAATTGATTTGTCTTAATATTTAGCACGCTCTCCAGGCCATGTCATCCCATCCATTCTATATAGAAATGTAAAAAACAATCACAAACGGGGGCACCGTGGGGTCCGGTTACGCAGCCCGCGAGACAACGGCACCGGAGAGCTTTTTCGTGGCGGAAACGGCACCCCCCGCCTTTCCAATGGGGGCGGCGTTCATTACAATTCCGCCATGCTTTTTAATTCTCCCGTCTTCCTCTTCCTGTTTTTGCCGGTGACGCTGCTGGTCTTCCTGACCTTGCGCCAGCGGCTGCCCGGAACCCTGGCGGCCATGGGATTTCTCGGGGCCGCCTCGCTCTTTTTCTACGCCTGGTGGGAGCCGCGCAATCTGATGCTGCTGACGGCCTCCATGGTCTTCAACTTTTACGCCAGCCGCCTGCTGGTGGCCCGGCGCAAGGCGGGGCGACCAGCAGGCGGCTGGCTGGCCCTGTTTGTCGGGATCAATCTGGCGGATCTGGCCTATTTCAAATACGCCAACTTTTTTCTCGACGCCACCGCCGCCCTGAGCGGGGGGGCGTCCCCCCATCTGACCATCGTTTTGCCCCTGGCCATCTCCTTTTTCACCTTTCAGCAGATCACCTTTTTGGTGGATTCCCACCGGGGCGAGGCGGAGGAACCCAGCTTCATCCTCTTCGTGTTATACGTCACCTTTTTTCCCCACCTCATCGCCGGTCCGCTGGTTCACCATCGGGAGATGATGCCCCAGTTTCGCGACCTGAGGCGGCGGGATGAAACCTGGCGGGATCTCTCCGTCGGGTTGACTCTGCTGGCCATCGGGCTGCTCAAGAAGACCCTGCTGGCCGACCCGATGCAGGATTGGTCCGACCGGATGTTCGGGGCGGCGGCCATGGGCGCGGCCCCCTCGCTGCTGGAGGCGTGGCTGGGGGCGGTCTGCTTTGCGCTGCAAATTTATTTCGACTTTTCCGGCTACTCGGACATGGCCCTGGGGCTCTCCCGGATGTTCGGGGTGCGTCTGCCGATCAATTTCGATTCGCCCTACAAGGCGGTGAACCTCATCGATTTTTGGCGGCGTTGGCATTTGACCCTCTCCCGCTTTTTGCGGGACTACCTCTATATTCCCCTGGGGGGCAATCGTCACGGGCCGTGGCGGCGTCATCTCAACCTGATGATGGTGATGCTCCTGGGGGGATTGTGGCACGGCGCGGGGTGGACCTTCGTGATGTGGGGGGGATTGCACGGGCTCTATCTGGTGTTCAACCACGGCTGGCTGGAGCTGAAACAGCGGTTGGGCTGGGGCGGATTCGGATTCTGGGGGCGGTGGGGCGGGCGGTTGTTGACCTTCGCCCTGGTGCTGGTCGCCTGGGTATTCTTTCGCGCCGAACATTTTCCCGCCGCCCGGGCGGTGATCGAGGGGATGATCGGACGCAACGGCGTGGTCCTGCCGGCCCATTACGCCACCTGGATGGGCAACGTTGGCGTCTGGCTGGCGGATCATGGGGTGGTGTTCGGTTTGCCGGCCTCCTATGGCGGCGGCATGCAGTTGGTCTGGGTGGGGGGATTGTTGCTTTTCGTCTGGCTGCTGCCCAACAGTCAGGAGTTGCTGCACGGCTACGGTCCGGCGATCGAGCATCGTCTGGCCGCGCCGTTGCGGGGCGAGGGGCGGCTGCGGCTGCATTGGCGCCCGGCCTCCTGGCTGGCCGCCGGGTTGGGCGCGACGTGCGCCTGGATGACCATTCGCCTGCTGCAAGGGCAGTCGGGGGAGTTCATCTATTTCCAATTCTGACTCGGGCGAAAGCCCCCCGGACCACCGGCGGGGGGGGGTGGGTCATCGGGCGTTTGTAGTTCTATAGTCATTCCATTTCAGGTTTGCATACCATATAGTAATTCCATTTTAAAAATGCACATGTCGTCAAACGGCACCTGGGTTATGCAACCAACTCCTCCACCACGAAAACGTCATTCCCGCGAAGGCGGGAATCCAGGGGGC
>JADGAQ010000278.1 GCA_015231925.1 Magnetococcales bacterium | reverse complement strand
TTCTTTCATGTTTCAACAGAAATTCTTCCTTGCAAAGCGGGGCGGACCATATATGTTTCAACAGAAATTCTTCCTTGCAAAGCGGGGCGGACCATATATGAACATCATGCCGGCATATATGAACATCATGCCGGCACTATTGCCGAACGACGAAAACGCATCCTGGCTCTTCCTGTGGTCAGCGTTGTGGATGGACCGTCATATTCCGTTCCGCCGATTGCTGAAACTCTGGCGAAAGTGACAGATCCTGTGTTGGCCAGGATCATGGCACGGATTCATGAGCAACATTTCTGCAAAGCGGCGTGATTCGTACAGGATACGGATGCAAGGCGGATTTCGTTGGACACCCCCGGACATTCCCGGATATTATGTGCTGGAAATGATGCCCCATCCAGGAGGATGTTTCCATGAGCCACGCTATCCCGTTTGACACCCTGGCCTTCGTGAAAGAGCTTGAAAGCGCCGGGGTTCCTGCTCCTCAAGCAGAAGCTCAGGCAAAAGCTCTTTCCGGCGTGCTTCAAAAGGTGGAAGAGTCCCACCTCAAGGAGTTGGCAACCAAGGGTGATGTTGAAACCGCCGTTGGTGCCGCCAAGATAGAGATTATCAAATGGACCGCCGGCATGTTCGCAGCCCAGACTGCCTTGATCATCGGTGCCATGTTCGCCGTGATGAAGTTGAACCAGCCGCCGGCACCCGTCCATCAGGCCCCAGCCGCCCAGGAGATGCGCTTGCCTGTTCCCGTCGTACCCGCGCCAGCGGTTCCCCTGCAGCCTGCACGGTGATACCGCCGGCACCACCCCATTGTTCTGGACAAAAGCTGGTGCCGGTGCCACTCCGATCAAAAGACCACTTTATCCCAGGGGGACGGCATTTTGTTCCCCGGTGTCTCGGCCTCTGGATGGATGGCCGCCTTCAACCTGTTCCGACTCGTCGGGGTCAAACCCAAAGCGGCGGACAGACCACGCGCCAATTCGAGTTGCTCCCTGGCGATACTGACCGCCGGGTGAGGCTTTTGTCTCCCATTCGGCAGGGTGATCACCGTTCCTTCGTCGCGGACCATCTGCACCGCCTCCTCGGCAAACGACATCGCCAGACAAACCCCCTCCAGGCACGCAACATCCAGGTTGGAGAGGAAATGCGCATCGGATTGAAGCAATTTCCACCACTCGTAAGCTCGTGGGAAATCCTTGATCACATCCGGGATCACGGTAATTCCTTCTCGTGGCCTCGGCTCGGCCTTGTTAATCCGGCACGGACGCAACGTGCCTGCCAGCGATTTTATTGCGGTGGGAACTGGGGGTCTGCCTCTCATGGTTCAATACTCCAAAAACAGTTGGTGAATTTTGGCTTCGTAAAAATTTAGGCAGGCGCGCGCATTTTGCCTTCATGCCGGCCAGGGATTTGACGGGATATCCCGGCTTGGACCCCCCACAGACACTCAGGCCGTGGGGGGGGGTGGCGTTCAAGATCAAAGAGCCGATTTTTTGATTTCTTCCAACGCCTCGTCCTCGAATGTCCATTTTTCGCGGCCAAGGCAAAGTTTTCGAAAATGCGGCAGGGACGGCGGGTATCTCTCCCCAGAATTGCGAATTTTAACCAATCCAGCATGGATTTCATCAGGGGTCAGGTCGGCCAGGTCTTCAAGCCAACCTCCATCATCGCAAACCCCGTGCGGACGGCTCCACACATCCCCGAACCAGTTGGAAAACGTAAGCCAAATAAGATCTATTTGCATTTCGGCATCACGTTTCGGCATCTCGTTCAACTTCACCGTCGATAATGCTTGCTTCCTTCTGGCCTCCTCGATCATGTCCCCTGGAATATTTTTGCCGCATGTGTTCTCTAGTTTTATCAGAAGCCGACATTCTGTTTCTATATTTTATCTCCGAATTGTTATTGGCGTTATTTGGTTCATAAAACATCTTCCAACCCGACATGATGGCCGTTTCGATTACCTGTTGTGGGTCATGTCCCTTAACCCGAAGATTGGACAAGCGAGCCAGCGCCATTCGCTCGGCCTTCGGGGTCATCGGCGCTTTCAAGGTTTTTCGGTGCGCGAGCCAGTCACCCCAAACAGAAGGAGAAAGCCATTCAGGCAACAAAACCAGCGCGTCAGCGCGCTTATTTGAATCAGAAATCAGGATTCCTTTATCAGGAATCAGAGAATCAGGGGATCTAGGCGATGCCTCGACATCGCCTAGGCAGTGCTTAGGCACTACCTTGGTAGTGCCTTCTGAATGATGTTCTTGTTTTTGTGGCGGAATTACGGAAGCCGCCTCCCTGATGTGTGGCGTTTGGTGCTTGGAAAAGTTGGTGATTTGGATAAATTTCTCCCCCTCAATGTTGTATCGCGCCAAAAAACCACGCGGCTCCAAATCATGCAAAAACTCGTTCACGTTGCAATCATCGAATGGGAAAATCATCGCTTTCAGCTTGCGGGGTCGATCCTCCAGCCGTCCCTCGCGGTCAGCCGCCAGCCACAACCCGATGAAAAACAGCCTACCCATTGGGGGGAATTTCTGCAAGCAACTCATTGCAGAAAAATCCAGGCTTGATGTTCCTTGATCGCATGGCGACCCCCTCAACGCGCCGCCGGTCCGGTTCCCCGGCCAGGTGGACGGCCACGAGGTTTGACTCGTGCAACACTCCTCAGATGGTCGCTTTCCGAAGTCGATGCAACGGCTCGCGCTTCGGCCCAGCTTTCCAGGTCAGACCGCGAATAAACAACGATTTTCCCCAATTTCGAAAATCGGGGCCCGTCGCCGGAGCAGCGGAGTTTTTCGAGCGTGCTTCCACCGATCCCCAAAAACTGTGCAGCAGCAGGGTTACGAAGGAATTTTGGCGTCACTGACTGTGAAACAGGCATTTTCATTCTCCCAACTTGGCGATGACTGGCGGATGATCAATCCGACAGCCGGAAACGTGCGCTACGTTGGGAAAAAAATAGACTCGAACGGGGAAAGCGGCAAAGATGGTCAAGCGCAATACAAAATATCTCATATAAAATCAATAAGATATCCGTGCGCATTAATTCGCAAAAATTCGCATTAATTCGCAGAAACTCGGAACAGACAGGTCAGATGTGATGTGAAACGATTCGCAGGAGACTCTTCTCGGCAAGGGTCAATTTCGGGCTGGCAGCCTTTATTTTCCCCACAATTTCCTTGATAGTTGCGTTCGGTGCTCCTTCTCGCATGCGCTTTGCCTCGGCGATAAGCCGAGCGTTGCGAGTTGCAATTTTTTTGCTCACAGGCCGACCAGGAAGACGCCGTTCCGGTTGTGGGGTGTTGTTTTTTTGCAAGGTATCGTCCAGCAAAATCGGTTTTTCTGGCCACCAGCACGGGAAAGGTTCTGGCAACCCCTCGGCGTAAAGCAACTCACGAAGCCGGACAGTATCAATCTTGTCATCAAATCCGCATGGCTGCTGACTTGTTGTTGCCTCCTTTCACGGCAAACCTTTCAGATTTTTGCCCGGCCAGGGGGTGAAAGGATTCCCCTTTTCCCGCCGTCGCGGTAGGTCGGGCATTCGGTAAGGAGTCGATCAGGCCAGCAGAGCTTCCGGGTGCCGTTGGGCAATCCGCAGCAGGGATGCCGCAGGCCCGGAAGGTTGCCGCCGCCCTTGCTCCCACTCTTGGAGAGTACGCACGCTGACGCCAAGGATCCCGGCAAAGGCGGATTGGGAAAGATTCATCGTATCCCGGACCTCCTTCACGTCCCCAGGGATATGAACGACAACACGCTGTCCCCCTCCCGCCTTGATGGCCCGAACCCCTTCAAGTAACTCCTGCCCGATATCTCGTTTATTCATGCCTCGTCGATCTCCTGTTTCAATTGCCTCAGCACATTGGTGGGGATGTCTTCAGCTTCGTTTTTGGCATAGATGGTCAACAGCCAAATCTCCCCCGCCCGGTTCCTCCAGTAATAAATGATTCGAACCCCGCCACGCTTTCCTCGACCATCGGTTCCCCACCTGACTTTACGGATTCCTCCACTGCCAGGAATGATAGCTCCCGCGCAGGGGTGCAGGGTCAGAGACCAATGGCGCTTAGTTAGCCGTTTTTTTTCGATTTCAAAAGGGTGTGACATCGGCCCCCTGATGGTGCATGATTAACGTA
>JADGAQ010000277.1 GCA_015231925.1 Magnetococcales bacterium | reverse complement strand
ATCCCATCTCAAATCCTCCTTCTGCCGCTGGAGACAGCCACCGGCACTACCGGGAAGCTCCGGCCCTCGTCATTCTCGGGAGGAGCAAGCGCCCTCAACATCAGCTTCATGGCCTCTGCGGCATCCTGAATGTCACCCGGCAGGCTGTGAACCACCTCGTCCACCTGCTCCCGACGATAGCCCAGCCGCAGGAGACCGGCATGCACCTCCTTGCGTAGCGCGGCCAGAGCGGCGGCATTGCCTGCCACGCCACCAAAGACGGGAAGCCGTTCCTTGAGATCGACGCACAGCCGTTGCGCATTGCGCAGACCGATGCCCGGAACCAGTAACAGCCGCTTGTGATCCCCCGCTTTGATCAGATCCGCAAACAGCACGGGATCAAAAACCCCCAGAATGGCCAACGCAAACTTCGGCCCGATGCCGGGAACGGTGGTCAGCAGGTTGAACAGGGTGCGTTCGTCGCGCGTGGCGAAGCCGTACAGACGGATGTCCCCCTCGGGAACCCGAAGCTCCGTGAAAAGGTGGCAGGCATCCCCCAACGGTCTGAGTTTGTTGAAGGTTCCCTGGGATATGAGGAGTTCGTAGCACACGCCCCCCACGTCCAGAACGGCCCGATCCGGATCTTTTTCGATCAGAATCCCCTTCAGTTGCGTGATCATTTCGTCTCCTTTCGCGTGATTGAAATTCAAACTGATAAAAAATGTGGGCAACAATGGGCAACATGGGCAACACGTTGTTTTTAAAAGGTAATTCTGTTGCCTATTTTTTACGTGAATGGGCAACACGGGCAACAGGCCTTGTTGCCCACGTTTGGAAAATGGGCAACAGATGGGCAACAAATAACCTGTTGATATCGCTCATGTTGCCCATGTTGCCCATTGTTGCCCACGATTTTTGCCATCCATTCGTTCATGCGGCCTCCTCATTGGCCGATACGGCATCCTGCATGGCCGCCCCGGAGAGGTGGAAAACCCGCTTCACCCCCATACCAGGAAGTCGCACTCGGGATTGTGGCTTGCCATCGTTTTTGTCCATAACCAACCACTTGAGCCCGCCCAATACCTTGGTAACGTGGCTCGGATCGTAACCCTTGCAGACTTCGGAACGGAAGGATTCCGGCAGGATGAAGTAGTCGAAGACCACATCCCCCATGCCTTGCATGCCCCGCCGAAAGCCCACCCGGTTGAAAACGGGTTTGTCGGATTCGGCGAAGTCCTGGAAGCGGGAGGCCCCGTGCATCTCCAGGTACTGCCGCACCTGGGCGATGATGGCATTGCTTTCCAGGGAGGCCCCGCCCGAAACCGCCCTGGAATCCACCCAGCCCTGAAAGAGCCGCATGCAGGCGTGATAGGCCTCTCCCTCCTGCCAGCCGGTGATGCCCAGCGCGGTGGCCACCTCTCCGGCAGCGGCGATGAGGGAGAAGCGCGAAGCCACACGGGAGGCTTGCGGCCCGATATTCATCCAGAGATGGCCCGTGAAGGCCCTGCGAAAGGAGTCGATCTTGTCCAGGCAGAAGTTGCCCTCGACCAGTCGAGTCAGGAAGGCCAGCCCCGCCGTACCATGGCAGGCATGGACCCTGGAGCGCAGAGCGGCCGTCAGTCGCTCTCCGGAGGGGAAACCCCGCAGATCCTGATAGATGCCCAGCCCTTTGCCGGCATCGGCTTCGAGATCGACCAGACGCAACTCCTGCCCGGCGCGATGCCGCAATCCGGCAGCCGCCATGTGATCGGCCAGACCGAGTTCCCCGGTGGAGAGAAACAGCAATCGCCACTTGGCCGGAGCCCGCAGATTGCCCTCCTTGCCCGCTCGCAGTTTGCCCGCCCCGTTGGCCAGCATGTAGGCGATGTTGCCCGCCTCACGCGGATCCACCTCCCCCAGCTCATCGAGGCACAAGAGCAGATCGTTGTGTCGGGTGGCCACCGCTTCCAGCCCGTTGCCGGTGGCCCGCCAGGACTGGATGAGATGGCCATTGCCCCAGACGGAGGTTGCAGCCTTCAACAACGTGCTTTTGCCGATGGAGGATGGCCCTTTGATGTTGATGCCCCCTCCCTCCTCCTTGACCCGATGCAGCAGCGGCCCGGCAAAGGCCATGGATACGGCCAGCAGCAACAAATCGTTGCCGGGACACAGCCCCGCCACATCCTGTTTCCACTGTTCCAGAGTGCCCGAAGCGGTGAATCCCGAAAGATCCAGCGCCACGCCGTTGTTGTCCTGGTAGATGACGCTGTCGGCAGCGAGCCCCACCACCTTGTGGGGCAGCACGAAGGCCCCGCCGGCCCAGCCGGTACAATCCACACAGCGTAACCAGCGATCCGGTGTGGCGTTCTGCAGGTATTCATCGAGCCGCTTGCGCGCCCCGGCGCGGGTGGAAATGCGCAGTCCGGCGGACATCAGATACTCCCGGTAGGCCCTGCCATCCCCGGCGAGCAGCTTGGAAGGCATCACCCAGGAATGCTTCTGCCCCTTGGACGAT
The DNA here is from genome assembly GCA_015231925.1 of Magnetococcales bacterium. Taxonomy (NCBI): domain Bacteria; kingdom Pseudomonadati; phylum Pseudomonadota; class Magnetococcia; order Magnetococcales; species Magnetococcales bacterium. Next base: position 1,666 of record JADGAQ010000277.1, on the reverse strand, counting down.
TCGAATTCCAGCAGCCGCCCGTGGTTCTCGTCGTGTTTGTCCGAGGTTTGCGCCACGATGCGCAGGGGGGAGCAGATCCACTCCGGGGGCAGCGGCATACCATCCGGATCCCGGGCCTCGAAGTAGACCCCATCCGGATAATTTGGCCGATCCTTGAACAGTTTGAAGCGGGGATCCCCCTTGCGTTTTTCCGGATCCAGCAACGGCTTGAGTCCCTCTCTGGACCAGCCCTCGGGCAAGGCCTGCCCCAGCCGCCAGCCGGGAGGGAAGTCCGGGGGGAGCTGCACCAGTCGCACCCGGCAGCCCAGCTTGCGCAGACCGATGCCAAAGGCTTCGGTGGCCGTTCGGTCCGCTTCGGTGTTGGGGGACCACAAGACCACGGTGCGCCCGGCAAGGGGAGCGTAGTCGATCTTGTCCGTCGCACCCCAAAGCCCCATCGGCACGTAGGGGAAGAAGTCGCAACCCAAGGCGAAATGGGCCCCGGCAAGGTCCGGGCAGAGCAGCACCGGTTGATCCGCCTTGCTGCGGCCCAATGCGGCCAGGTTGAAGAGCGGATAAGGCTGGATGGGTTCCAGCCAGCGCCACGCCGTTTGCGCCGGATCGGAGGCCCGAAAGGACCAGGTGAGGGTCAGGCTGCGCCCCCCTTCGACATCGCAGACGTAGAAGAGAATCTTGTCCTCCGCCTCACCGAAAGGCGACACCCGCGAGGGAGGCCCGAAGGAGGGATGCGCGAAGCTGGCCGGGGGAATCGCCTCGATGGGGGGAGGTGTGGCCGATGCCACCCAATCCTCCACCAGCAGCGCCCGCACAGCGGCAATATCCCAACCTTCGGGAAGGGCATCGGCCAGATCCCATTTGGGGGGGAAGTCCGGCGGAATGGCCACCTGGCGCACCCGGCAACCCACTTTACGCAGGGCCTCGCCGATATCCGCCATGGCCTTGAAACCGATGGCGTCGTTATCCGGCCAGCAGACCACGTTGCGCCCCGCCAGGGGGGACCAGTCGGCACACCCGGTACCGTCCGCACCCCCTGGCCAGGTCATCACCACGTAATCCCCCAGGCCGAGGGCGCGAGCCGCGACGGCGGTTTTTTCGCCTTCCACCAGCAGCACGGAGCAGGAGGGATCGGCTTTGGCCAGAAGATCGAGCCCGAAAAGCGGCCGGGGGATTTCAACCCCCTTCCACTGCCAGGCCTGTTGCCCGTTCTTCTCGTTGCGGCAATAGCACTGCGGCAGGATCTCTTTTTTCGGTTTGCCGTCGATCTCCTGTTCGAAGCGGAAGACAGCAAAGAGCAAGCGCCCTTCGGCATCGTGATAAGCCCAGGAGGCGGACGGTTTGCCGAGCCGTTTGTGGGTGAGCAGAGGGGTGGGAGCGTCATCCGGAACGGGCAGGATGGCTTTCCAGTCCTGCAAGGGATTGCGCCGTTGGGCGCGTGCCGGAGCCACCGTAGGGGGATCCCCACCGGCGCCGCCGTCGAGGTAGGCCAGGGCGGCGTTGAAGTCCAGCCCCAGCCACTCCTGCACGAAGGCGATGGCATCCCCGCCTTTGCCGCAACCGAAGCACTTCCAGAGCTGTTTGTTCGCATCGACCTTGAAGGAGGGGGTATCCTCCCGATGGAAGGGACAGCAGGCCTCAAGCCGGGAGCCAACCTGTTTCAGCGTCACAG
>JADGAQ010000276.1 GCA_015231925.1 Magnetococcales bacterium | reverse complement strand
GTCAAAGGATAGAACATTTTCTTTTTTTGATACTTAAAAGATAACATATTGAAAGACAAATAGAGAGCCACTTGCATGGCTCTTTATCGGAGTTTTATCGCACCGTGGCCTGCACCCTGCGGTTGCGCGGTTCGGGCACGTTGTCTTCCGTCGGCACCAGCGGATTGCTCTCCCCGTGCGAAGTCACCGTGACGTTCTGCGAGGCCACGCCATGGTCCACGAAGATCTGTTTGACCGCCTCCGCCCGTTTGAAGGCCAACTGGTAGTTGGTCTGATCGTTGCCCACCCGGTCCGTATGGCCGATGATGGCGATTTCCGGTGCGGCCCGCCCCGACATGTTGGCCAGGATCTGCGGAATGGACTGTTCCGATTCCGGCGTCAACTTGTCGGTGCCGGCCATGAAATAGAGGATGAAATCCATGGGCGGCATCGGCGCTGCCGCCAGCACCTCCCGGAAAGTCTTCTCCACCTCCGCCACATTCATCTGCACCGGATGGGACAAGACCTTGCCGCGCTGGTCGATGCCTCCCGCCATGCCCGCCTGATCCAGCACCTGCTCTCCCGCACCCCCCTTGAAGATCACCTTGCCCACCTTGCCGTCGAAGCCTTCCATCAACACCACGTAACTCTTGGGCTTGGCGGGTATCCAACATTGCTGCTTCACACAGGAAGAGCAGTTCTCGGTCACGCCACACATCAATGCTAATACGCATACGGCAATGATGGCGTGATAGACGGTGCGGGAAAGGGAATCCATCTCAATCGTCTCCGGAAAATGCGGGGCAAAGGTGGCGCACAGCGCCGGTAACGAGCGGACTATTCGTCGATCTTGATCAGAAACCGGGTACCGCGAACCCCGATGGTACCCACCGGCGTATTCACCGAAACCGACTCCGGCTTCAACTTGGCCATGTTGCCGGATACGAACTGCAAGCTCCCCTTGGTCAGCCGCGAGGCGAAGCCCAGTTGATTCTGCGCCGGCTGGTAGGCGAAGGTGTCGATGACATACTCCGTATCCGCGCCGATGGTCACCATGGTGTTGTCCACGAAGGTCACCCCCACCGCGCCGTCCGCGCCGGTCTTGAGGGTGTCGTTCATGTAGATGGGGCCTCCCAGCGCCGCAGCCTCCTGCCCCCCGGCGCGGTGGATGGTGGCATTGCCCTTCACCGATTTGATGTTGCCGATCACCTCCGAGTCCGCCGCTACCGAACCCGCCAGCAGGAGAGAAAGCCCAAAAAAGAGTGCCGATCGAACCCTGGACATGACAAACCTCCCGCACTTTCCGTTGCAATCACCGGTCACCCAACATACCGTAGCGGTATTCTGGCAAAAGAAATCACCGAGGTCCAGTTCTCACGAGACCCCCCATTCGCTTCCCCCTTGCCGGATCCCCCCGCGCCCCTTTCTCAAGAATTTTCTTCCCATTACCTGGACAGCGCCTTCGATTTGATGTACACAAGAGACTCATGTGGATGCCACGATCGCGCGGCCGGGTCAACAACCCCGCCGGCCAGGATCCGGGAGCTGCGGCCCCCGGGAAGCTGGTGATGTCGTGCGAAAGGGTACCCCGAGGAATAGTCGTTCGATGCGGCAGGATGCCGCGGGGAGTCTTTCCCCCTCCAGGGAGAGGCTCGCGGCGCAAGGATGCGCCGCCCCTAGACCCCGTCGCCACACACAGGCGACGGGGTTTTTTATGTTCTGACTTTCAATATTTTATCTTTTAAATATCAAAAAAAGGAAATATTCTGTCCTTTGACGTTTTTTTTCTGTCTTTAATATATTTTTTAGATATATTTTAATAATATTTAGATAATGTTACGACCCTAAAAAAGAATAAAATAAAAGTCAAAGGATAGAACATTTCCTTTTTTTTGATACTTAAGGGATTAAATATTTAAAGTCAAAGTCTATCACGGCTCGGTCGCGGAAATTTTGCAACTCCCTCGCCAGGGGCTCCCTTTCTTCATTTTCCATTCATCCTGACCCGTTATTCTCCCGTTCCAGTTCAGCCGTTTGCCGGGAGACTGTTGATGAACACCACACCCGTTTGGGATCTGCCGACGCGCCTCTTCCACTGGTCTCTGGTGGTTGCCGTGGCCGTGGCCTGGTTCACCCACGAAAGCGCCGTCTTCCTGCCCCTGCACGTTCTGTCCGGGTCGGTGGCGGGCGGATTGGTGCTGTTTCGCCTCTACTGGGGCTTCTTCGGCAACGGCCACGCCCGCTTCGCCGATTTCATCCATTCCCCCCGCGCCGTCTTCGACTATCTGCTCGGGGTGATGCGCCTCCGCCCGCCCCGTTACCTGGGCCACAATCCCCCCGGAAGCTGGGCCATTCTGCTCATGCTGGGCCTGGTGGGCCTTCTGGTCGCAACAGGATTCCTGGTTCTGGGCGCATCCGATCGACAGGGCCCTCTGGCGGGATGGTTCTCTTTCGCCTGGGGCCGGAGCTTCAAGGAGATTCACGAAACCCTGGCCTTCACGCTGCTCGCCATCGTGGCCCTTCATATCCTCGGCGTGCTGGTGGAGAGCCTGCTGCATCGGGAAAACCTGATTACCGCCATGATTCACGGGCGCAAACCCCTGCACGGCCAGAGCCCTGCTCCCGCCGTGGTTCCCGGAGCGCGTTGGGGCGCGGTGTTGTTGGCGGCGGCGCTGCTGCTGCCGGTGTTGCTCTGGTTTCCCCGTCCGGGGGGAGTGGTCGGCGGCAAACCCGCGCCCTTCTTCGTCGGTGCGCCCCTTGCTCAAAACGCCCTGTGGGACAAGGAGTGCGGCGATTGTCATCTGGCTTATCATCCCAGCCTGCTGCCCGCCGCCTCCTGGAAGCCTCTGATGGATCGCAGCCACTTCAACGAGGATCTGGATCTGGACGAGGCGGTTACGGCGCAACTGTTGGCCTTCGCCGAAGCCAACGCCGCCGAGAGGCAACTCACCAAGGCTTCTTATAACATGCTGCGCAGTCTGCAAAAAACCGGGGTCGGCCAGGTGATGCGCATCACCGAAACCCCGTATTGGAAACGCAAGCACCGCAACATTGCCGACGCGGTATTCAAGGACATCCGGGTGGGCAGTCGGTTGAAGTGCGAAGCGTGTCATCAGGACGCCCGCGAGGGCACTTTTCAAGGTGGGGCCATGGCCATTCCTTCGGGGTCGGCGCTGGCTGGCAAGGAGAATAAATCATGAGCAAGCGATTTTGGGTATTGGGTGTGATGGTGTTGTTTTCCGCCGCAGCGGTTCAGGCGGCGGCGGTGGACGATCTTCTCAAGGATTACCGGGCGGCGGGGGTGGCCGCTTTCGACGCCAAAGCCGGGGAGAGCTTCTGGAAGGCCAACCACGGCAAGGATGACAAGGGGCGCGAGCGCAGTTGCCAGGCCTGTCACGGTACCGATTTGCGCAAGCCCGGCACCCATCAGGAGACGGGCAAGGTCATCGACGCCATGGCGCCGAGTGTCAATGCGGAGCGGTTGATCGATACGGCCAAGATCGAGAAGTGGTTCAAGCGCAACTGCAAAACCGTTCTGGAGCGCGAATGCACCCTTCAGGAGAAGGGCAACGTTTTGATGTATCTGCGTCAGCAATAGGGGGCGGTGATGAGACGATTGGCGGTGTTGGCGGTGGCGTTGTTGTTGACGGGCGGGGCGTGGGCGAGCGACAAAGCCGATGAGGGGGGCAAGAAGGGTGGGGGTGCGGCGCGGGTTCCGGATACGCGCTATGTCAAGGAGTGCGGCTCGTGTCATGTGCCGTATCCGCCGCACACCTTATCGCCGTTGGGCTGGCAGAAGCTGATGGGCAATTTGGCCAACCATTTCGGTGACAATGCCGAGTTGGCGGATGCGGATCGGATGCCGTTGACGTCGTATCTGATGCAGAACGCCAGTCGGGGCAAGGGTATTGACGAGGTGACGCGGATTACGGAGTTGGCGGGATTCACAAAGGAGCATAACAAGATTCCCGCCCGACTGGTGAAGGACAATCCGGGGGTGAAGTCGCTGGCGCAGTGTCAGGCCTGTCATCCCCGAGCGGCGCAATGGGCTTTCGGGGAGCGGGAGATCGTCATTCCCGGCCATGGCCGCTGGGAATAAATAGCCTTTGCCTTTCAGTCCTCCAAGAAAATACCGGGGTCCGGGGGGGATTATCCCCCCCGGCGGGTCCAGGGCAGCGCCC
>JADGAQ010000275.1 GCA_015231925.1 Magnetococcales bacterium | reverse complement strand
GCTGGTATGAAAAGGCGGCGGCTCGGGGCGATGTCGAGGCGCAAGGCCTGGTGGAGCAATTGGCCCGTGGTGAGGTGGATGGGGTGCGGCAGCAGGTGGATGTGAGCAAGTGCTGGATCGACGAGGAGGAGTCGCAGAAAGAGGAGGGTGTGCGGGATTTCCCGTGATGCCGATCCCATGGTCGTACCGAGGTATTCTGTTTACACCTGCAGGTGCATCCGTCTGAACGATTCGCTTTGCGCAGGGAGGGACGGAGTCCGGCTTGAGGGCCGGTTTCCAGCTTTTGGATTCGAGCGAAAGGGTGTCTCCCAAAATTCCCGACTGGCTGGCTTTCCTGCCGGTTACTTCGCTTCCGCGTTCGTTAATTAATGTATTAAGTTATTTATAGTGAGTTAATAGCCAAACCCTGCTGTCGGACCCCCGTTTCGACCGTGCGCTGAAGCGTCTGGCGCTGGACCAGGTGCAGCGGGAGAATCCCATGGGGGATTACGCCTTCATGGAACCCGAAACCCGCGACAGCTTCCTCTTCGGCGACAACGGCTTCGCCGCCAAACTGGGGCGGGAGATGCGCGGCCGGGGGCCTTTCTCCCCCTTCGGGTTCGGAGGAGGTCGTGACCATGCCATGAGCTATGCCAACGATTCCTCGGGAGGCGGGGAGACTACCGGTGACTCGGGTATGGGAGGCGGCAATGGGGGGATCGAGGGTGGTGGGGGATTGGGCGCCGGTTCCCCAGGATTGGGAAGCCCTCCTCTCGGCTCGGGCACGGGAGGTGGAGAAAAACCGATCGTGGTTGCTGGGGGGAACAACCCGTCGGGCGGTGAGCCCAATTCCCAATTTGAACCCGTGCGTATGGAAAAGGAACTCGGTCAAGCTCTTGGACAGGTGGAAAAGAGCAGAAATCTACCACAGGATCAACAAAATGAGGAGCTTTTTCGAATCATGGATAAGCATAGGCGGGAAGAACAGAAAAGAATCGACGAGTATTGGAAATGGAGGAACGCCACATCATAGCTAGTATACTTTCGAGGAGCATCGTTGCTGTTAGGGCGTGTTGACATTTGCCAGATTTTGGTTCCTGGCAAGGCGCAAGACGGTGAGGAAGCGGAGTGTAGCTCGCCTACATGAGCATTCCGAACCGGATTGCAACGCGGCCAGGGACCAAAAGATGGTGAATGTCAACACGCCCTAGGTTCTGTTCATGCCTGGATCTCCTGCAGGAGGTCCAGGCCTGCTTTCGAACATTTTGATCGACAGGGGGTACTTATGGGAGTCATTAAGAGAAAGGTGCTGTTAATAACTTTAAGTATATTCCTGTTTGGTGCCTGGTCACCCATGCTCCAGGAGGCGATGCGCCTGTCAGGATCCGATGATATGGAGCAGAGGCGGGAAGGCGCACTTCTCGCCGAAAGACTGGCTCAGGAGGGCGATATAGATGCAATGGCTTATTATGCGTTCTGTTTGGATACAGGCAAGGGGGTTGCCGAGGATCCTGTGAAGGCCTTTGAGTATTTCCGGAAGGCAGCCGATAAGGGCAATGCCGATGCCATGTATATGGTTGGTACGACCTACTACATCGGACTGGTTATACCAAGGGACGAGCAGCTTGCCATTCATTGGCTGACCAAAAGCGCCGAAGCGGGCAGTCCATTGGCCCAAATGAGTCTGGCCAAAAAATATGATCACGGCGATATTGTACCGCGTGACCCAATAAGGGCCTTGGCTCTCTATCGGGAGGCGGCCAATAGCGGATATCCGGAAGCTAGGCAAATATTGGCGGATCATCTGATAAAGGGAGATCTTGGAGAAAAAGATGCTGACTTTGCCATCAAGGAATTGGAGTCTCTGGCTCATCAGAACACTTATCCGAATGTCGCTAGGTTGGCCATGGGGAGTTTGGCAAGTGCCTATTTTTACGAAGGTCAGGCTAAAAAGATAGATATTTACAAAGTTATAAGTTTGCTTACTGTTCTGGCTGAAAAAGGTGACGACAAGGCAATAAGCGAGCTTATTGATATCTATTTGCACTCTTCATTTGTATTTGATGCAGGCAATCGGGCAAAGACAAAATACTGGCTTGCTCGGCTCGGCGAGAATTTGAGTGATGGTAATTATATGGCGATGGGGATGTCGGTGATGTCTGACGAACAGATTGAACCTGGAGAACAACTTCGTCAGGTGCGTTACTGGTTGGGCCGTATTTCGGATCCGGTATTTGCGAGCATGACTACTTTCGGAATGGCATCGGAATGCATTCGGGGAGATAGGCCCTGCCGGATTGATGTTGGTTATGCACTGTTAATGGATGCATCACGGATAAGAAATAAATTTGCGCAGCAGTTGCAAGGTGATCTGATTCTGTTGGGACACTCGGCACTGGGTTCAGGATTACAGGCGATCCACTGGTATCGTCAGGCGGGGCCGCATCTGCCCAGAAGTTGGCGGATGGCTGAGCGGTTTGGGCGGGGGCAAGTGGAGGAGGCTTTTGCATTGCTACCTGTCGAGGTGTATGGGCTGTCTAAAGAGGAGGAGCAATCGCTGTCGCTGCTACCCGAACGGGAGGAGTTGTTGAAACGGGCCGGTGCGGGGGATGGGCTGGCCATGGTGCAGTTGGCCATTTTGGAGATGGGTTCCGATGGGGAGGTGACGGAGGCCTCCAAAGGGTGGTTGACGCGGGCGGCGGAGGCGGGTCAGGTGGCTGGGCAGATTCTGCTGGCCATGGAACTGGAACCGAACGATGCCCCGGCGGCCTTGGGCTGGTTGCGTCGGGCGGCGCAAGCGGGCTCCACTTTTGGGTGTTATCGGTTGGCCAACCACCTGTTGAACCATTCGTCCGGGAATCCCGAAGCGGTAGCCGAAGCCCGCACCCTGTTAACCACCCTCGCCGAGGCCGGATCGGAACCGGCCAAAATGCGGCTGGAAAAGATGCCCTGAACTCCGCAACGTGTGCCACTCATACTGGGGTCCGGGGGGGTATCCCCCCCGGCGGGTCCAGGGCAGCGCCCTGGGACTGTGCTTGTCGCCGTTGCCGGGACCATTTTGATCGGGAACCCCTCACGCCCTCATTTTGATAGTGTGGAAAGACGCATGAAGAAAACCATTCTCTTGCTATCCCTGTTTCTGCTTGGGGCTTCGGACCCTGAATTCGCCCACATGCGTCGCCTGTTTCTCTCCGAGGAAGCGGTTTTGCAGAAACAGGCGGCGCAATTCTATGAACAACAGGCCAAAGAAGGCGTTGCGGAGGGCGAGTACTGGTATGGGCGCTGTCTCACGGACGGCATCGGCGTCACTGCCGACCCGGTGACCGGGGTGTCCATGTACCGCCGGGCTGCCGGCAAGGGACATGCCGATGCCATGGCCCGCCTTGCCATGGCCTATAAGGAAGGGGAATACCTGGCGAAAGATGAGAGACGCTATATCGAATTGATGCGTCAGGCTGCTGAAGCAGGCAGTCTCTTGGCCCGGATGTCACTTGCCCACAATTTGATGACCGGCGAATACCTGCCGAGAGACCCGAAGGAGGCGTTGACCTGGTGGCGGAAGGCGGCTTCAACCGGTTTTCCCCTTGCACGTCTGGAGTTGGCGCTTCTTCTGGCATCGGGAGAAGGGGGGGAGCAGGATGTCGATTTCGCTCTCGCCGAACTCAAGGATTTGACCCATTCGGATTTTAAAGAAGCAGTCGACCGGGCAAGGCGTATGGTTTGGTTAATTTACTATCTAGGTTTATACGGCATCCCGAAAGACCGGGGACAGGCCATTGAGTGGTTTCTTCCCTTGGCTGAAGATGGTGACTTCAGGGCTATGGAGTTGGTGGGGCATTCTTTGTTGACTGGCTTGCATCATGGGTTGCCGCTGAGTACACATGCCAAAGCCGCCTATTGGCTGAGTCGGCCAGGCGAAAAGATGAGTAATGAAGCGCGGCTTGCCATGGGCTTTTTGTCGCTCTTTGACAGTAGTGGTAGCCACTACCCGAATCTGGAGGGGGCTTTGAAATGGTTTGATACGGTTCCGGATCAGGAAGAGGTTGGCCAGATCCTGTTAGAACAAGCTCGCTATTTCAGAGAGGTTCATACTGGGGTCAAATCGTCCGTAATCCGCTCCATGTATCGCCTGTCGGCGGAAAAGGGCCATCCGCAGGCGGCGTTGCTGCTGGGCGACATGGCCCTGCTGGGTTGGACCATGCCGGTCGA
>JADGAQ010000274.1 GCA_015231925.1 Magnetococcales bacterium | reverse complement strand
CCGCCCGGCCCCCGATGATGAACCGCCCGCCGCCTCCCTGTTCGTGGTCATGCAGGTGATCGTCGAGGAGTTGGAGAAGATCGAGGAGGTGATGCAGTCGCTCCATCGCATCTGATCAGGGAAGCCGATCCAACTCAACCAACATGGTTACGGCAGGAATTAAGTGGGGTGTCCTGGGAATTCCTCCGAGTGGCGCTTGCCCTTGCGAACGGTGACCGCCACCAGAAAACGCGGTTTCCTTCCCTTGTGGTCTCCCTCGGCTTTCTGAATGATTTCCGGTCGTTCGTCCCCGGTCCACAGGCCGATCACATCATAAACAAGCCAGTGGGAAAGGGATCGTGCGCCCCTGGACACCGCGTTTTTTTCCAGGGCTACCTTGGTTCTCCGGCACTCCATGATGTTGCGTACAAACCGGGCCGGAAGCATCCAGCACTCTTCCCGGATCATGGGGGGAGCCAGGAACAGATAGAAGGATGATTCGCTTTGCTCGATCAGGTCATCCCGTTGACCGGGCTTGATCTTGAAGGAGGGTTCCCAGGGGCCATCATCTTTTCTGCGTTCCAGCTTTTTGGCCTGGATGAAAACCGCCCGCTCGCTCTCCACGACCCCTTCCGCCGCCACCCGGAGAATCAGGGCGATATCCACGCCAAAGGTATCGGTTCCAACCCCCTCCGCCCCCTCTTCGGATTTGGTGGTTTCGCGGTATTGAAGATCAATGGAGACCGGAGAGCCAAACCCCTGCGAGAGCGCATCCCGGATGGTTCTGTTGACGTTTCCAAGTTCCTGTCTCAGATATTCCAACAGCCTGCCGACAAGCCTCTCCTCTTCATGGCCCCACTGGTCCGGATACTCCCGACAGAACTGGCCTTCGGCACGGGAAATGGCCCCAACTAGCATCTCCTCCACGGTTCGATCATCGATCCAGGTGTGGCCCTCCTTCGGTGGATCACCAAAGGATTGCAGGCTTGCAATGGTCCGGCTGACTGACCTTTCCGAAGATGAGAGGAATGAGGTTGAAAATTGGGAGAAATCCTTTTCCAGAAGGGCGATGATCGCCCGGGACCGTAACTGAACCTTCCTGGATGGGTGGGACAGAAGGGACCGTACAAAGTCGATATTGGATGGATCTTCGCAGAGGGTGATCACCAGGAGTTCCGCTTCATCCGCACCAGTTCCAGTGGACCACCACAGGAAGAATTCGATCACGATCCGCTGGTATTCTTGCTTCCCCTTCACCCGGTCGAGGATTTCCATTCTCCAAGCGGCCCGTTCATCGGAACGGGACAATAACTCACTGCGCCGGGAGTAATAATCGCTGGATGGTAATTCTTCAAAACGTTCAACAATCCATCCAACAAAATCAATCTTATCAATGTTTTTTATGCTTTCACTGATACGGACCCAACGGTCCTTTGGCCTGTTCCGGTTTTTTGAAAGCATTTTTTCATGATAATATAAAGATATAAAAAATACTGGATCATTTGTAGGCCCACATCCCCAAATTTTATCAAACACGCACTCCGAAAGCTCGATTCTATCAACTGAGTTTGAATCCGGGCCATACTTTTCCAGAAGCACCCGAGAAATGTCAATTCCTGGGAGATGCATCCATGACAGTGTATCACACCAATATCTGAACTTCGAACGATAGTCATCTCTGTTATATGAATCCGCAGAGGTCAAATCATTATAGCAAAGGTCGATTCTTTCGATTATATACTCAAAGCATTTTTGATCTTCTCTCACAAATGAATAAAAATCTATAAAACAGCAGGAAGATATATTTTTCCTGCTCCAACATTCTTCTTCTCTTTCGTCCGCCCAAATTTTCAATAAATCATGCCTCAGATCATTCCATTTCTTTTCTATCGTTTCGTGTAAAAAACGAGAAAGTCGAAATGATTCTTCCGAACTATTTGCAAAACGACAAATTTTTCTAAGCTCTTCAAAAAACTCAACCCTCGATCCAAACCTTCTATCAACCGGGACTCGAACACTCAATTTACCCCCAAACACCAAATCACCATCATCAAAGGACCATTGGCTTTCTCCGACCGTAACTGAGAGTCGTGAAAAATCAAATTTACTATTTGAAACAACAGCCTCAGATAATGCGTTTGACAGGGGTTCTGAGATGTCATCTTGGTTCACTGTTTCTGCAATCGGGAGAAGTCGAGGAAGGACAGGGTTTGGACTACTGAATGTCCAACGACCTGCATAAATGTCTCTACATCCTAACAATAGGAAAATTGAAAGCTCTTCATTCCCTTTCACGCCCCTTCGATTGATTAGGTCAATGCAATTCCAAAAAAAACGCCATATTTCGTTGCCCTGTTTAGGGCTTGATTCGTCCAACCATTTATCCACGTCCTTTTTCCAATGTTTGTGGTCAATAAGATCCTGAAGGTGCTTCACCTGAAAGACCGGCTCCAGAATTGGTAAAAAGGTACTGGGACAGGAGTGTGAAAGATCATTAAGGGAAATAGTGTTTGATTCGCTCATTACAAAACCTCTATGAACCAATAGAATTTGATAGTGTTAACTAAAGAATGATATGACATCCTCGATGTCGCCATTCACATGAAAGCGGGCAAAGATGCCCATGGTCAGGTCCACCATTTCCAGCGACTTGGAGACCACAACAGTGCGCCGCCTGAATCGGGCAAACCAGTGGCGCTGCCGTCCATTATTGTGCTCAATGGCAACCGTTTCAGCCTTGCTTTGGATCAACGGAACGTCGTCAGGCAACTCCGATGCGTAGGCGCCCCAATGGTCTGCGCAGTAGGCGTCCACATCCCAACGGGCGAGACGATCTCTCAGGCGTCGGAAGGTGGCGCGATCACGACCGCCACATTCCCAGTCAATGAGTTGGAATTCCGGGGACAGTATATCCATTTCGTCGGAGATTCCATCCTGCAACGTTTTCCTGGACCCAAGTTTAACCGCTTACTCGCCCGTATGGCAACCAAGTTGGCTCTCGAACGAGTCCAATATCAGCGACTCATGTTAAACTTTGATATTGCGACGGAAAAGTGAGTCCGGTTTTGTCGGACTCACCAGGGGGTGAGTCCAGAGCTTTTGGAGAATATTGGCAGGGAGAGAAGAGAAAGGCAACTTCCGACTCCGGCGGGTCCGGTGGGAGACCAAGTGGTTTCTCGAACCATGGCCGCTAACCATTGGAAACATTGGGGTTTTTCAAACGACCACGGCCACCCCAAAAGGTGGCCGTGACGTGGAGAAAACCCTGTAAAATCAAAATGGTGGAGGTGGCGGGAGTTGAACCCGCCTTGCCCTCAAATATTAGAATATCGCCGATATCTAATATTCCGAACCCCGGTTCGGAAATTTGCGTAAGTAAGATATGGTAAGATATTGCGGTCAGATACAATATCTGACCGCAACCAGGTTGCGCCCAGGCGAGTAAGATATGGGCAGATGTTTTCCTATCGGTAGGGCAAGATGGGTAAGATACGGGCAGATGTTTACATAAGGATGCGGCGAAAAATAGTAAGATATTGGCAGATATTCACCCCTTGACAAGTAAGATACGGTAAGATATTCTGTAGTCAGATACAATATCTGACCTGGAGCGCCGCCGATGGAAGAACCGCAAACCGCCGATCAAATCCTCCTTGCCAACATCCAGCCGCTGCGCCGACTCTTGAACACGGGCAACGATCTTCGGGCGGTATACCTCCAGATGGACGCCGCCTTTGGCAGCATCCCCTGGAACACCTTTCGCACCAAGGCCAAGACGGCCATTCAATTTTGGGAGGACGGCTACATGACCGGCTTTGAGGCAGGCGCACGGCAAAAGGACAACCCGGAACCCCGCCCGGAGTCGGAGGTTCCCCGGACCTTGGACGGCTGGAGCATCAACTGGGCGAAGCAGGGCGAGTTCTGGCGCGCATTCCGGAAAGTGGGCGGCAAGTCGAAGTGCATCTACCTGGGGAAGGTTTACGATCCCGATCAAGTTCAGAAGAAAATCACGGCGAAGAACAAGGCGTTGAACTTGCAGTCAGCGAAGGAAGAGACGCACGATCTTGGATCGTAACCCCCCGAAAATGCCGCCCGCGAGCGCACGTTTCACATAACGTGAAATGGTGGCCACCCTCAACCCGGGCGCGGTCGAGTTCGGATGGAAACGGGGGGCAGGGGGGGAGAAGGAATGGGCCCGGAGATCCGCCCCCCCTCCGGACCCGCCCCCGCCCCCCGA
>JADGAQ010000273.1 GCA_015231925.1 Magnetococcales bacterium | reverse complement strand
TCTACACCCTGCGCCAGAACCTGATGGCCGCAGCCGGAACCAGCCCGGAAGAGGCAGCCCGTCAGTACCGGATGGGCAAACAATTAAACCTGCCGCCCCAGGTTCTGGCCGCCAACCCCCGCCTGCTCAAGCAGCAGGAGGCGGTGGACGGGGTGGATTTCGACGCCCTGGTCAGGATTGATCCGGTCACCGGGAAATATCCTGTCCTGGCGCGCTACTACAGCGATCCGATCAACGCCCGCATCTCCCATGATGACAAAAACACCTTGATGGACCTGGTGGATGGGATTGGAAAATTTACCGCCCGCCTTGCTGCGTCTGCCGCAGCAGCCATTCCTGTGTTCGGTTTTAACCTTGGCGCATTCAATCTGGAGTTGACCCTCGCACCCTTGAAAGCGCTGCATCTGCTCCCCGATTCCATTGTGAAACAGGTGGAAGAGCAGGTTGACCAATTCCGGGACATTGCGTCCGGCACCATGAATCTGATTGACGACAATCTGAAAATCGGCACCAGCGAGTTTGCGCAGGGGGCGGAAACGGCGAGCATCTCTCTGGGACAGAATCTCCCCTGGCTGGTTGCAGCCGGGCCAGTGGTTCTCGCCCGCCTCACGACGACCATGGGGCGCTCCGGGATTACTGCAATCAACCCTGCCACGATAAAGCAATTCATCGCCACTTCGTCCGGCAAGGCGGCGCTTGAGGAAGCCATCAAGGGGGTTGGAAAAACCACCGTCTTGGGCATGTCCATGCCTGTCGGGTTGAGTGGCATCACACAGGCCAGACAATCCGGTCTCGGTCTGCCGGAAGCCGCGTTGTATGGCATGGAGCAGTTCGGCTCCGAGTATGTGTTCGAGCTTATACCGGGGACAAGCCTGGTCCGGGGGATCGCCAAAGGCACTCCTCTTGGAAAACTGGCCGGAGAGGTGCTGGGAAAAGAGTTGGTTACGGAGTTGCCAACCACCGTGGTCCAGAATTTCTTCACCTGGCTGCACATCGAGAGGAACAAGGGAAAAACTTTTGACGATTACTTGCAGCAACTCCCGGCAGATCTGCGCATCACCACCTATGCCACCCTTATCCAGGGCCCGCTTGCTGCTGGCGCAAGCCGAGGAATTGCGAAAGTGTCCCAGAGGTTCGAAGAACGAAGAGTTGCCAAGGAGATGGTGGGTGAACTGGAGCGCGTCGCAAACCTGGTGTCGCAATCCCTGACGCAGGCACGCGACCCGGAGAGGTTGTACAACCTTTTGCATACCGCCAGCGCCGGGACCATGGTGTTTTTCGACGCCGAGCCTCTGCAACAGGCGTTCGCCCAGTCCGGGCTGGAGCCAGCATCGGTTTTGCCCTCGGTGGCCGGGCAGCGCACGGATACGCAAGGTCACGGGATCGAAATTCCGGCAGCGGAACTGGTGACCGCCATGGCGCAACACCCGCAGCTGCGGGAGTCCTTGCTGAATCATGTCCGCACTCAACCCGGCCAGGCCACACTGCACGAGTTGGAGAGAGACGGCCCCCAGGCCAGTGATCAGCTCCAGCAGGAGGCAGCCAAAGTCCAGGAAAAGCAGAAAGAAAATGAGCTTTTTCTCTCCGAATCCAAAGAGCTGCGCGCCGACCTCCAGGCACAGCTCGACTCCGTTGGCCGCTTCGATTCCAGCGAGAACACCTCCTACGCAGACCTTGCAGGCGCATGGTACGACGTGACGGCGGACAAACTGGGCATCACCCCAAAACAGTTGCGGGATGGCTGGACCGACTCCCAGGGGGTGAAACGGGCGGGGTTTAACTTGAGGGTGGCGGGGGGGGAACAACTGGCGGCGGACGGATTTTATCAGCCTGTAAATCCAGGAATTGACCTGGAGCAAACCATGGCACCGGTTCAGGTTGAACCACGCTTTGCCGGCATGAATTATCACGACGCACAGAAACAGTTCAATAATCCTGAGTTCCGCCAACAGTTGGTCGGTGAAGTTGAAAACAAAAATACCGGCTGGAAGATTGATATCTCAGGCAAGAACATCCGACATGCAGCCATGCGGACAATTACGGCAAACAGAGCCGTTGTGGAACGTTTGGAGGCTGTTGCCGCTTGGCCGGAGTTGATGCGGAGTGCCATTCTTGTGGAAAGTCGTGAAGCTCTGAAAAGCACCGAAGCGCACAAAAAGATTCATCGGTTCTATGTGCCGTTTAAACTTGGAAACGAAGTGTTCGCCGTCAAAATGACAGCGAAAGAATACGAGCCAGGGATTATCACCCCTGAAGAGATCGACGTACGCAAATTGTACGACACGGATATTGCAAAAAAAATGTCCGCCGGTACCTCAAAGGATCTCTATACCCGTTCTGTTGACAGACCGGAGCTCAACCCTAAGCCGACGGCGGACAACTACACATTACGCGATATCCTGACCGGATTGCAAGATGATTTTGGCAATCCGTATCTGAATCAATCATCGTCCTCCCCTGAAGAGGGCGTTTCTGCTTCCCGTGACCAGTCCTTCAACACCCAAGCTCAAGGCACCTTCGACCCGTCCAACCTGGAAATCCGCCTCCTGGCGAATGCCGATCGTACCACCTTTTTGCACGAAACCAGCCATTTTTTCCTGCACGCCACCATGGAGCTGGCAGCCATGGAGGGGGCGCCCCAGGGCATCGTGGACGACATGACCGCCTTGATGAAACAATTTGGCGTGGCGGACATCACCACCTGGCGCGGCATGAACACAGACGAACAACGCCCGCACCACGAACAGTTCGCCCGGTCGTTCGAGCAGTATCTGCAGGAGGGCAAAGCACCCAGCGAAGCGTTGAAACCTCTGTTCCGGCGCTTTTCCGGCTGGCTGAAGCAGGTGTATCGGAGCATTCAGGAGTTCGTCGCCGCGCACCCGAACGAGGCCAGGCTCAACCCGGAATTGTCGGCCATCTTCGATCGCCTGTTGGCCACGGACGAGCAGATCCGGGCAACCAAGGCAAACGACTCCTCTTCCGCAGTCATCGACCCTGCCGGGGCGGTCGGAATGACCCCGGAGGAGTTCCACCGATACCCGCCAGGAGGCGCGGTCGATCCGACCACCTCGCCGCCCCCGACACCCATCGCACCAGCCACCCAGCCAACGCCATCCCCCCCGGATGGCGTTGTTGTTTCCGGCCCCACAGCACCGACTTCCACCCCTGCGACCCTGGCGCAGAATCCGACTCCGAAGTCCAACACGAACGAACAACAACCTGGCAAAACACGCACAACCTCCTCTTTCCCGCCCGTGTTTTCGACCAAAGGGGTCTCCGCCAAAACAATGCAGGATGGCTCCCACTACTTCAACCGGGACAGGGATTGGGAAGCAGCCAAAGAACTTGGTGATTTCGCTGCAGCCCAACGTTTTACCAACCGGCATTGGAACCAGGAGTTGACGGACAAGCTCAAGAATATGCTGACCGATCCGAGCAACACAGTGTTTCTTTCACAGCCCAGTTCCAGTGGTCTGAACATGCTGGCACGTGCCTTGGCGGAAAAACTGGCCAATCAGCTTAGTGGCAAATCGCTGTATGGTGAAATGGTTTTTAAACCGCAACACGATCGTCAATCCAAATCACTTAAACCGCCTGAACGGCTGCTCTTTCCAAGGGATTATGCCCTCCTGGATTCGACACACCTGCATGCACAGACCCGTGGAAAGAAGGTCGTGGTTGTGGATGACATTATCACTTCCGGTGGCTCGATTAGACAGATGATAGTCACCTTGCAGGCCCAGGGTATTCCAGTGGAAGCTGTCGCGGCGTTCGGTGGCAACCCGGATATGACACCGCAGCGTGGTTCCATTAACAACTTGAAAGAGGCCTTGAAAAATGCCAATATGCATTTCGATGCTTGGAAGTTGGCCAAATACCTTACCAACAACGAAATCAAGAACCTTACGGACTTAATATTATATGCGCAAGACACGCTCCATCCGAGATTTGCTTATTCCCGTCAAACCATTGCCAGAGAACTACAAAGGCTATTCCCCTGAGGAGTTGATCCAGGTTCTGGAAATGATCAACACAGACAAGGGAGCCGTTGGTGTTCCCAAAGAAAAAATCGGAGCAATGCGGGACATGATCCGGGAGTACCGCATGACTCCGGGATTCAAAATTCCCCCCGGGGAGAACGAGATCGTGATGCCCTACATGGAAGACGGTTATTTCCCGAAACGGGACAGCAACCCGAAATAGGCTGCCACCACTGCC
>JADGAQ010000272.1 GCA_015231925.1 Magnetococcales bacterium | reverse complement strand
TCACCTCCCCCAACAGCCTCCACCTCCTCTCCCTGCCCTCCCTCCAGGAGATCGCCCAAATCCCCCTCTTCACCCCGGCCGCCGGCTACGGCACCACCCTCGACGCCACCCTGCTCCTGACCAACAACAGCCACCAAACCCTTCTGCCCGGCCAGGCCCACAATCCCCTGCCCTCCTACTCCAACAATCTCGCTTCGGGGCGTTTCCTCTTTCTCCTCGATACCCTGAACAACCGGCTGCTGCGCCTGAACCTGCCCGCCCTGCGCCCGGACCGTCTGAGCGACATCCCCCATTATTCCCATCTGACCGCCCTCATCGCGGAACGCATGCCCTTCACGCGCACCCTCTACACCCTGGGCGGCGAAAAACACCCCACCGCCAACCCCGGCCTGCTCACCGCCATCGACGCCGCCACCCTGCAACCCCGCTGGCAAGTACGTCTGCCCGCCCCGCTGCTTCAGGGCGACACCTCCGGACTGGGCCGCTTCGCCGCCTGCCTCGATCAGGCCGCCGCCAATCGCCGCTCCCTGATTCTCCTCGACCTGGAGGCCCTCGACGAAGCCGCCTCCCACGCCGATCTCCCACGCCGCGACAACATCCCCTTCCTCGAAGGCCGCGACGACAACAGCGCCTGGCTGCGTCACATACCCCTTTCCGGCGCACCCCATCGCCTCTCCACCAGCCCCGACGGCTTCACCGCCCTCATCGATCCCAGCCAGGGCTCGCAGGTGCTGGTCATGCCGTGGTCGCGGGTGGAACGCCTCTTCGCCGGGCAAATCGGCCCCGCCAACCTCTTTTCCGCACAACCCCGCCTCGGCCTTGGGCCCCTGTTCAGCGGTTTCGACGCCGACAACCGCGCCTTCACCGCCTCCAGCCTCGAAAAACAGTGGGCCACCTGGGATATGACGA
Source organism: Magnetococcales bacterium (assembly GCA_015231925.1). Classification (NCBI taxonomy): domain Bacteria; kingdom Pseudomonadati; phylum Pseudomonadota; class Magnetococcia; order Magnetococcales; species Magnetococcales bacterium. Next base: position 3,339 of record JADGAQ010000272.1, on the reverse strand, counting down.
GCGGATCACCTCTGCGGCACACCCCCCTGCCCGGCCCGATCGTCGCGCTGACCGGCAATGCGCATTGGCTGGCGGTGCAAACCGCACCCGATCTGCCACCGCGCCCCGGCTGGCCACGCCCCACGCGATTGCAACTCTTCTCCCTGCAAAACCCGGCTCTGCCCCCGAGGGAAATCTACCTGCCCCAACCACGGGACGGTTTGATTCTGCACCATTCCCAGCTCGCCCCCGGCCCGCCTTTGCCGCGCGAAGCCTGTTTTTTCAGCGAAATCCCCAGTATGGCGCAACAGGACGGCATCCGGCTGGGCCAGGACTCCCGTCTGGTTCGAACTGCCGAAGGCGCACGTCTTTATCTGGTGGCGGAGGGCTCCAGCTTCGGACAAAAGGAGATCACCCTGCCACTTGATGCCGAGGTGACGCTGATTCTAACCAATCGGGAAAAGGGCATGTCGCTGCATGTGGCGCTGGTTGGACAGCCCGTGCAACTGGAGATGGCTCCCTCGACGACGGAAGCCATTCGCTTTCGGGCAGGACCACGCGGGGAGTGGGAATTGCGCGGTCAGTGGCTTTGCGGAGCGGAGGTGTTGACGGCACGGTGTGTGTTGCGGGTGGGGAGCTGATTCTTTGACTATTGAGTATTACGGGGGTCCGGGGGGGATTATCCCCCCCGGCGGGTCCAGGGCAGCGCCCTGGGACTTGTCCTTTTGCTGTTGACCTCCAACCCCCTGGGGTCCAGGGGGCACCCCTGGGACTTGTTCCGTTCGCCGTTGACACGATCATGCTGCACGGGGCAGGGGTCTGAATAGTTACGGTAAATTAATATATTATATCTCCTTTATTATTGAAATACTTGTTACGAATAAGTATGTTGCTATTAAACATTCCTGAAATAGTTTTTTGGGTTAGTTGGCTTCCTAAATATCTAGCAATATTTTCGGTTACTGTAAAATGCTCATGTAGGAACGTGATAATTGGGGTTGGTTTTCCAATTCTGTTGATTAGTATATCGGACGCCATTTTCTTAATGAAGTCTTCCTTTGTAAGGTCGTCATAGGTATTTGCTAGTTCAATCCATTTCTTTTTTGGGGTTAGTAATCGAAAAATATACCATGCGGTTACATAAAACTGGCATGATGGGCGATATCGTAAATGAATTGATGAGGAAGAGATTTGCAATGCTTCTGTGGAGTGTAAATTGCCGTATGACTCTCCATTCTCGAGTCTGAGGAGTAGGACTTCTCGACAGTGTTTTGGAGGTTTGCCGGAGTTGTGAAGATATATCCTTCCCATTCGTTCTGCTATTCTGTCTCGTGGAAGGAGTTGAAATATGGCAGCAACCAATGGTGCTAATTGTGTTTCTTTGATGAAGGTGCAAGGATAGAGGCCCAAATCTCCGATATGTTTGCGTAATTGTTTTTCGCAGATGTCTCCCCCGCTGGAGACATCGGTGTCATCAAGCATGACTCCATAAAGAGTGTCAATATTATCCTCTATTTCTTTCTGCCAATTAGTTGGAATAATAAACTCACAGTTTTCCTTGTCTGGATTGTGGTTTATGGCTTCGCTTGCGATATGCAATACCTCGACGTTAACCGTCTTGTCAGCTATCATCATAGAATTTTTTGTCCCTTCGTTACAAGCATGTTAAATCTACTAATTATTCTTTGTAGATGATCTCCTCGCAGACGATAATTTAAATTGTGTGTTGTTGGGGCGAGTATATAGGCTTTTTCATTTTTGGTTAAAGGATCGATTATTGTAATATCAGACTCAATATATTCTTGGTTGATTGTGTAAGCGGAAAACAGTGATAGCTTGTCGTGTGGAATCTTTTGAATAAGGAATTCATAAAAAACCTTCAGGTCTCGAATAACATAATCAATGCTAGGAATAATATAAATATATTCAATATCTTTTTTTAAATTTTCTATCACGACTTCTTTGAAGGGTGAATGGTCTGATACAAATTTCGGAGTAACAACACAAACCCTCCTTATTGTCTTTTTTTCAGCCTCTATTACAGTTCTAGTGCTTGCAATGCTTTTGTATGGGTTTTCCTTGAGTGTTGAAGTAAATGGATTATCATGTGCAAGGCTTCCATTTGAGTAAGCTTCTAAATTTTTTCTGATGCCATCGGATAAATCATTAAATCCTTTTGCACCGGTTCCGTAAATAATACACTGAGCGCGAATCATGTAAGCTGGGATGTCCTTTTTTTTGCCTGCTATTAGAATGGTCGGCTTATCGAGAGCGTGAGCTAAAGCTAATTCATAAGTTACGCTGCAGCTCTGTTCGGTAAAGTCCGCAATAATAATATCGGCTTCTTCGATCTTTCTAATGACGAGAGCAACAAAGTCGCCGCCTCCAATATAGTTCTGGTCTGCTCTATCGCAAGTCCAGTGGAGGCTTTTAAGTAGAGTAGATAGGTAGGTGTATATTTCATCAGTTGATTTGCTGAACTTCATTAATACGAATGCTGTATTTCCCATTGTTGGCCTCTTTTGTGTTGGAAATTTGGAGCGATAATCATTTGTAATGTTGTCTTTAGTGTATTCCAAAATATATTTAAATAGGGGGTGGTTGTTTTGAAGATTTTCATTTCATTAGTCGATTGATGTTAATATTCGCTTGTTGGATTATTTGTATTGGTGGGTTTGTATGGGGTTAATAAACTCGCACACACCTATTCAATAAACCGAAAGCAATCTTGGAAGTCAACAAAATAATCTTACAGTGGAACGTGGTGATAAATTTAATAATAATTTGTCCTAAAATATTTAGGCCATATTTATGATGAATTGTTTAAATATTCATAAATCGCCGCAATTCGCGCTGCATTACTTATGGTCGTGTCCGAAGGAACCGTGTGAGTACTGAACTACCCTTTCATAATTATTCGCTAGATCTGTAAATAGATAGATTGAGAGGCTTGGAGTGAATCATGATCGGAAAAAGTAATCTCCATGAGCGGAGGTTAATCATAAGTAGAAACGAAGTCGTAGAATTCCCCTGGTGACTTAGACCCTGGCCGATCCCCGCCTGCGCAGCATCGCCATCGAGATGCACGGCGAGGCCATCTGCCGACCCATCCTGGTGGAAAACGGCTTCAAACTGGTCTGGTCCCGACCCGACACCATCAATCAGATGTGGATCCGGGAGTGAGTTGAGGTATTACGGGGGTCCGGGGGGGATTATCCCCCCCCGGCGGGTCCAGGGCAGCGCCCTGGGACTTGTCCGTTCGCCGTTGACACCCCGCATCTCGCGGCGCTGGCCTGAATCGGAGCCAATCGTTCCTCGCGGGCGTCGGTGCGGATGGGAAACCTGACGGCCCTCATTTGC
>JADGAQ010000271.1 GCA_015231925.1 Magnetococcales bacterium | reverse complement strand
CGGCTGAAAGTCAACGTCAACGGATGGGGGGATGAGGCCCCCCCTTGCCCCCCCGGCGGTCCGCTGCCATCCATCAAGATCGCCTTCGGGATCGGGTTTTTCGCTTTCATTCGCTGCAGCGGACCGCTTACGGCCACGTCAACGGATAAAACCTTGGGGCGCTGCCCCAAACCCCGCCGAGGGGGCTCGCCCCCCCGGACCCCCGTTTACTTGCCCGTTGATTCGCTACAGCGGACCGTCCGCACCTCGGGGCTCGCCCCCCCCCGGACCCCCGTTTACTTGCCCTACTTCCGGATCTCGAAATCCTCAAACGGCCCTTCCCTCCCTTCCGTCCCTTCCCTCCCCTCCGTCCCCGCCACCACCTCAACCCGACTCACCTGCGCCATCTCCGGCCCGTGATGACACCAGGCAACCAACTTCGCCACCGCCGCCTCCGGCCCGCGAAACTCCCCGGCAACCGACCCGTCCGGCAAATTGGCCACCCACCCCGTCACCCCCAAACGCAACGCCTCCCGGCGCGTGGAATCCCGAAACCAAACACCCTGTACCTTGCCGTATATACGCACCCGCCGACTCACCTCCATCGGCGTTGCCTCTCCATCCTTTTTCCCGTTCATCCCGGCTCCTCCCCGGCGAAAAAGAGGTGCATGCCTCAACCGACACCCACTGTATGACCTTCCATTCTTACAAACAAGGCCACAACCCAAAGGAGTTCCCATGAAGAATCGCCGCACCAACCGCGCCCAACTGGCCCGTCCCCCCCCTCACTGAAATCACGCCATCCGGGTCACCCCCGGTTGCGCTCCGTCGGTCGCCACGGTGTCGCGGGTCCACGACCCCCACCCCATCCCGCCACCACGGAGCAAACTTCCCCCACACGGGAAGCCTCTTCAAACGGCCACGGAAGGCCGTCCCTTGCAAAACACATCCATCCATCGGAATGAACCCGGCCTCACCCGCCAGGAAGGCTCAGTGTGTCCGGGTTCAAACCAAAAGTAATCAAACATAAGGAGTTTTCAACATGGCTGCACCGGGTCTTTCTGAAAGCGTAACCACCGTCCTTCGTAGTCGTGCCAAGAAGATGGCGGACAACATTTCCAAGAACAACATCCTGCTCAACCGGCTGGAGAAGAAGGGAGGCATCAAGCCGGTCTCCGGCGGGCGTTCCATCGTGCAACCCCTGGAGTACGCCGAGAACTCGACGTTCAAACGCTACGCCGGGTACGAACTGTTGAACATCCAGCCGAGCGAAGTCTTTTCGGCGGCGGAGTTCGACTGGAAACAGGCAGCGGTGGCGGTGTCGATTTCGGGTCTGGAGGAGTTGATGCACGCCGGACCGGAATCGCTCTTCGACCTGCTGACCTCCCGCATGTCCAACGCGGAACGCACCTTCATGAACAACCTGTCGGCGGATGTTTACTCCGACGGCACCGCCGACGGCGGCAAACAGATCGGCGGCCTGCAGCTCCTGGTTCCGGACGATCCGACCACCGGCACGGTGGGAGGCATCAACCGGGCGACCTGGACCTTCTGGCGTTCGGTTGCCTTCGACGCCACCACCGACGGCGGCGCCGCCGCGACTTCGGCCAACATCCAGAGCTACATGAACCGGGTGTGGCTGCAGTTGATCCGGGGCACGGACCGCCCCGACCTCATCGTGGCGGACAACAACTACTTCCGTCTCTACCTGGAAAGTATGCAGTCGGTGCAGCGCGTCACCGACGACAAACTGGCCTCGGCGGGCTTCGCCAACCTGAAGTTCATGGACGCCGACGTGGTCTACGACGGCGGCTACGGCGGCCACGCTCCGACCAACCACATGTATTTCCTCAACACCAACTACATCCATTTCCGCCCCCACAAGGACCGGAACATGGTGATGATGGGACCGGACCGCTTCTCCACCAACCAGGACGCCATGGTGCGCCTGATCGGCTGGGCGGGCAACATGACCCTGTCGAACGCCTTCCTGCAGGGCGTTCTCAAGGATTAATACCACCTGAAACGATTTCGTTCAGGCAACCCCGGACGGGGGGGATGCTCCTCCCCGTCCATTTTCCATTGGAGGAACATACATGCCTATTATGGCGATCGGCGGTGTTTTGGGTGTCAATCTGACGGTGACCGAACCCGGTTCCGGCACCAACGGGGATCAGGGCAACGACTTCCCCCTGGGAACCACGGTGGCCGGCACGGACGGCACCCGCTGGATGTTCGTTCATGCGGCGGGAGCCATCACCCAGTATCAGGTGGTGGGCATCGACGAGAACTTCGAGGCTTCTCCCCTGACCAAGGCGATGGCGGACGACGGCTGGTTCATCGGCTTTGCCCAGATTGCCTTCGCGGACAACGATTTTGGTTGGGTGGCCATCGAGGGCTCCAACATCAAGGGCAAGTGTCTGGCCAACTGCGCCCTGGATGTGTCGCTCTACACCTCGGCCACGGCGGGGTCGTTGGACGACGCCTCCACCAGCCAGACCAAGATCGACGGTGTGGTGGCGGTTTCGGCGGTGGGTTCCACGGCGGCGGCGGTGACGCTGATCGCCACGGGTCCGCGCGCCTCGACCTTCTGATGAAAGGGGGGGCCGCAAGGCCCCCCTGTTTTTTGAGTAATACGGGGGTTCGGGGGGGATTATCCCCCCCGACGGGTCCAGGGCAGCGCCCTGGGACGTGTCCTTTTCCGTTGCCGTTACCCCACCCCAAGGGGTCCAGGGGGCACCCCTGGGACGTTATCTTTTGCCTTTCCGCCTCCTGAGACTTTTCCATTCGGTGCGGAGACGGTCATATCGGGATGTTCCGAATGCTGAACAGATACCAAAACGGTTGATTTGGAAACCTGCTTCTTATACTTTTCGAAAGGAGCCTTTCATGGCGGATGAATCCTATAAGGGTCCGCGTTTTACCGACAGCGCGGGCAACATGGGTTGGTCTCCCGGACGGGGGGCGAGGCTGAGGCAGGAGTGGCTGGCCCAGCAGCAGAAGGAGTCGGAAAAGCAGCAGACGAAGCCGAGCCGGGAACCCTCACGCGCCGGGGAAAAGGGAGAGGATAAAAAGGCCGAACCCGACCATTGCCGCACCGGCCACCGCAAGGACGGGTCGACGTATGTCTGGTGCGACGAGGAGGGGCAGGGGAGGAAGAAGGATCCGTGCGGGTCGGTCAAAGATCCCCATGGGAAAGAGGCCTGCTATAACTGGCAAAGCCTGAAGGAGACGCTGCAGCAGGAAGAAGAGGCCTATGAAGAGGCCCAAAAAAGATGTCCGGAAGCGCCCCCAAGGGGCAGGGCGGGATGGAAGCCCTATGTTGGAGATTCGACGGTTTTTCATTGCGGTTTTGAAGGCTACCTGGAAAACCACCATCCAACGCCGGAAAACCCGACAGCAGAGTGTTTCTACGACAAACAAGGAACATTGGTAGATGACAGCCACCCCTACTCGTGGTGCCAGGGAACAGCGGATCAGTATCCTGCATCGGATCCCAGGCACGTATTTCCGGATTTGGGTGGGCTGGTCTTGAAGGGGTTTCCGGCGGGGTTGGCCTCCTTTGTATATTGGCGCCTCCGGAAAAGATAACGCAAAATGGGTGTGCCCTTCATATAGGATGGTTTGCCTATATGAAGGGTACACAGGAAGGGTAACGATGAAGGACTCTGTACTCATTGGATTTATTTCAGGAATGGGAGTGTTGCTTCTGTACTTAATCATTGTAATTATTGTCGGAGCTGTAATAATATATATTAATATAGATTACTCGGCGATATTTGGCGTTTTAACATTTTTTTTCTGGATTCCACAGTTAATATATAGTCTGCCAATTTTGAGGAGGTTGCGGCTCAGTAATAAACCGAGAATGCGACTCGGTTACCAGTTGGCGCTTGCCGTATCCTTATTTATGAATATTTCAATCCTGGCGTTTATGCTGATTACTGAAACATCGTAATGATTGGGAAAAACGATCCATGCCTATTGGTCAAAGATTCCCTTGGGAAAGATATCTGCCATAACGGGCTAAAGCCTGAAGGAGACGCTGCAGCAGGAGTTCGAGGCCTATGAAGAGGCTCAAAAAAGATGTCCGTAAAGGCCCCCAAGGGACAAGGCCGGATGGAAGCCCTGTGTTGGAGGTAGACGACAACCACCCCTATTCAGGGTGCCAGGGAACGGCGGATCAGTATCCTGCATTGGATCCTTGGCACCTGTTTCCGGATCTGGGAGTGGTGATGGGGCGAAAGGCTATGTGGGAATCGTTCCTTTATGCAATCTTTGGAGAAAAATAATCCGTGTTAGGGCGTGTTGACATTCACCATCTTTTGGTCCCTGGCCGCGTTGCAATCCG
>JADGAQ010000270.1 GCA_015231925.1 Magnetococcales bacterium | reverse complement strand
GGGGGCCGTCGGGGCCCAATTGCAGGCCATCCCCGGAGGGCCTGCCGATCCGCGCCTTGTCCCCAACTCGCAGTCGGCTCCCCACCCTGCCGGGGGAGATCTCCAACGGTGGTTGCTCGATGCGGGAGTAGCTCCCGAAAACCTGGCTAAAGCCGTTGCCCTGTTGAAGCTGGGGACTGGCCTGGAGGGGTTGCAGACCGCAGGGTTGCTGTCGTTGAATCCGACCAAGGCCGCGCCTGAAATATTCGTCGGGCCTCCCAAGCCAACCGAATTTGATCGGTTCATCGAAAGGGCGACTCGGGACAGTGTGGACTTTGATTTCACTCAAGCCGGGCCTTGATCGGATCCGAGATCATTCACTGGACTTGAGGAAAAAGGGGCATTTTGGCGTGGGTTGGCTGCGGATCGGAGCGGCGCTGCTCCAATCCCCCCCTGAAACCATTCAGTGGATCAATGGACAGGCAGTTTGACGACGAGAGGAAAACAGCAATGGATGCATCCGAGGCCTTGTCTTACGGTTTGCGGGGGGGATCCGCAAATTTACTGAAAACGCTGGCCAACATTCCCGGCACGATTGACCAGTCGGCGCAGTGGCTGGCCGAAAACATTCCCGGCATCAGCCACGGAGGGGGTTTGGGCAGGGTGGCGGAGGTGCTGCGCCAGTTGGGCGAGGAGATCGGGCCTTCCCCCTCCGAACCTCCCCCATCCACCCTCGATGAAAAAATCCTCGCCGGCATCGGGCAAATGCCCGCCATGGCTTTGGAGTACCTTCCCGCGATTCGCGCCCTCGGGGCCGTGAAAGGCATGGCCGCCGTCGATGCCCTGCGACAGGCCGACAAGGGTTGGCAGGAAGCCGCTTTGGGCGGGGCGCAGGGGGCGCTGTTCGGTGGGGCGCTGCATGCCGCCTCCGCGCTCTCCCCCCTGAAACAGTTTGCCGGCATGGGGGCCATCGGGGCCTTTGTTCCCGCCTACGGGGCCGCGAAATCCGCCCTCGAAACCGGGACACTCCCCACCGACGATCAGTGGAGCGATATCGGCGCCGGGGCCATCACCAACATGCTCATGGCTCCGGCCGCTTTGGGCGCTGCCATGGGTACCGTCCGGGGCAGGGGCGGAAAACCTCCCTCCCCCCTGGACGAACCCCCCACCCCGTCTGATTTCGAAACCATACCGCCGCCCATCGAACCGCCACAAAACCGCATGCCGGGCTTCACTCCGGAACTCGACCCCGACGTCTTCGAAACCACGGCCTTTCCACCCCGTAACGCCGCACTGGAAGAGGCTTCCCGCGCTGCCGAAAAGCTCACCGCCGAACTATCGGTCAATCCCCGGTTGCCTGCCATCACGGAACAACAGCATCTTCCGGATGGCAGTCTGTTGCCGGAAGGTGCGTTCTACCGGCCGTTCGACCAGATTGATTCATGGGCTGTCGACTTGACCAAAGAAGCCCTGCTCAATCGGCAAACCCATCGAACCCTTTACACCGAACCCCCGGCAGACGTACTGCAACGTCTCACCGAAGAGACCGGGGCCAATTTCACCGATGCCTTGTTCACTCTCGAAAGTGCCAAGGCACGCCATATCATCAAGCACCATGGCAATCCGGAGGTGGAAGCCGCAAGGGCGCAAGTTGCCGTCACCCCTGCCGATTTGGGGCTGCTGTCGGTAATGATTGCCAACTTCAAGGAGGTGCGGAAAGGAAGCCGTGGAGGATGGGTTCTCGTCACCCCCTTGGGGGATGGACGGATATCCCATCTGGTGGAGTTGAATCAGGCGCAAAACCCGGGCCTCTCGGAAAAGCCTGTCTACACCGTGAGAACTCTGTGGTTCAAAAAGGAAGGGATCGGGGAGAGGGAACCAGCTCAAGGTGCTGACTATCCACGGGTCCTTGGGAGCGATGCCCCCATCCCAGCCATGCCCGCTCTCTCCAATGAGCGTACTCCTCTCCCCGATAGTGAGGGATCCTTCTCAAACGATGCCGGATCAATCCGCTCTGCCCCGGCTCCAGGCGGAAACACCTCGCTGGGCCCGGATCCCTCACAACCTCAATCTAGCCGAACCGCAGAACCCTTGCAACCGGAATCGTCCGGAGCGACAGGCGAGACCTTTCCTCCGGGGTCTGACGGGTCTCCGGTTGTCGGGCAAGGCTTTGCCGGGAATATCAACCTCTCCAGGATCTACGCTCCAGAAGATGTCCACCTGGCCCTGAAAGAGACGGCGGACGCTCTCGCGCCGGGGCTCGACGCCGCCTCGCGCGGCCGCATCTCCCATGAAGAGACCTCCCGGTTGGCCGATGAACTGGGAATGACCGTCGAAGACTTGATGAAACGGCGCAAGGGGCAGGCTCTCAACGCCGAAGAGGCTCTGGCCGCACGGCGGCTGATGGTCGAATCCGGCAATGAGTTGGCCATCATGGCCAAACAGATACAGGCGGGGCAGAATTCCGACGCTTATGTCATGGCTTTCAAAGAGGCGTTGGCGCGACATGGCGTCATTCAGGGCCAGGTGGCCGCCATGACCGCCGAGGCGGGCCGGGCCCTCAACGCCTTCAAAATCCTGGCCACCCTGCCCGAAAGAACACGGGCCGTCACCATCCGGGAATCCCTCGACGGTGGGCAGCGGTACGACCGCCGGGAATCCCTGCTGCAGCTCGCCGACATGATCGCCAACGCCGAATCCCCCGGACAGGTGGCCCGGATCACCCGTGACGCCTGGAAACCCGGGTTCTGGGATAAGTTCTTCGAGTACTGGATCAACGGTCTCTTGTCCAGTCCCCGAACCCACGCCGCCAACGCCATCGGCAATACCCTCTCCCTGGCCCTGTCCATTCCCGAAAGCTATCTCGCGGCGGGAGTCTCCAGGCTTACGGGATGGGGGGATTTGACCACGCAACAGGCCACCGCGAGGCTTTTCGGCATCGGGCAGGGCCTCAAGGAGGGGGCCGTGCTGGCCTCACGGGTGCTGATCGAGGGTGACCCCGTCGGCGTGGGGGGAACCCTGGAAACGGCGCATCGCCACGCCATCTCCGGGCGGCTGGGGCAGGTCATCCGCACCCCCTCGCGCCTGCTGATGACGGGGGATGCCTTTTTCAAATCCATCGGCTACCGCATGTCCATCAACGAGCAGGCCATGCGGCTGGCGCAACGGGAAGGGCTGACGGGGGACACGTTGACCGCCAGGGTGGCCGAATTGAGCGACAACCCGACCGAGGCCATGATGACGGCCGCCGAGGAGTCCGCACGCTACTGGATCTTTTCCAATCCCCTGGGCAAAGCGGGAAAGAACTTCCAGAACGCCTTCAATTCCCATCCCATGGCCAAAATCGTGGTGCCCTTTTTCCGAACCCCGGTGAACATCTTCAAACGCGCCGCCGAACGTTCCCCCCTGGCCCTGGTCATGCCCAGCGTCTGGGCCGCCTTCAAGGAGGGGGGCAACGCCAGAGCCACTGCCCTGGCGCGTGTAGCCATGGGTTCGACCATCGGCGGGGCCGTGGCCCTGCTCGCCGCCGAAGGTCTCGTCTCCGGTGGCGGGCCTGCCGAACCCAAGGCACGAGCCCTGTTGCGAGCCTCCGGGTGGCAGCCCTACTCCCTGCGCATCGGGGACCGCTGGGTCAGCTACAACCGCCTCGATCCCCTCGGCATGATCTTCGGCATGGGCGCTGATTTCGCCGAAATCGCCGCCGAAGCCGACGAAGGTGAAGCCGACGGGCTCGCGGGCATTCTGGCCGGAACCATCGTGCAGAACCTGACCAGCAAAACCTTCCTGCAAGGCCTCTCCTCGGCAGTGAAGGCCGTCGGGGATCCCACCCACGAAGGGCAAAAATTCCTTGCCCGGTTCGCCGGATCCCTGGTTCCCGCCATCGTGGCCGATGGGGCACGGTTGCTCGATCCCGTGGTGCGGGAAACCCAGCCGGGAAAACAGGGCCTCGCCCTCTACGACGCCATCCTCAACAAGATCCAGTCCCGCATTCCGGGCATGTCCCACACCCTGCCGCCGCGCCTCGATTACTGGGGCAATCCCATCGCCATTCAGGGTGCGTTGGGGCCGGACTGGATCTCACCCCTGGCCATCTCCAAACAGCAGGACGATCCCCTGACCGCAGAACTCCTGCGCAACCGGGCCCACCCCACCATGCCAAACCGCAAGTGGCGCGATGTCTGGCTGGAACCCGAAGAATACAACCAACTGTTGCAGCAGACCGGGCCATTGGCCCGCACCGTGCTGGAGCGGCTGATCAACTCTCCCGGTTGGCAGTCCCTGCCGGATAACATCAAAACCCTGCAACTCAAACACTCCCTGCAGAACGCCATGGAAACCGGGGGCAACTGGTTCGTCTCCCGCAACCCGGGCGTGGCGCAACGCATCGCCCTGGCCAAACGGGCCAGACAGGCCAAACGCACGGGGACGCCTTATGGACCATGAGCCGCAAGCTCCGGATGAGGAAACGGGGGAGGTCTCCGTGTG
>JADGAQ010000269.1 GCA_015231925.1 Magnetococcales bacterium | reverse complement strand
CGGGGCTATTTTTTTGCCCAAAATAGACCCCGCATAACCCCGAAATAAAAAAGGGGTCAGGTCTAAGTGACCTAACCCCTTGATTTTATGGTGAGCCGTTTGGGTTTCGAACCCAAGACCTACAGATTAAAAGTCTGTTGCTCTACCAACTGAGCTAACGGCCCGCAAAGGCACTGCCGAAGAAGATCCGCCACTGTAGCAGAGTTCCCCGCCTATGGAAACCTTTTTTGCAGGGAAAGTTGCAAAGACCTCGGCATTGGCCTTCCGTGAAGTATGGTTGGACTTTTTGGCGCAAGTGGAGGAAACTGGGGGGCTTCAGGATCTGCCCCATGGCAGGAATCGGTAAACGCGCTTTTGCTCGGCAGTCGGGAGAGGACGATATGAAACCTGTGGTAAAAGGATCGTTGGGATTGGCCTGCCTGCTGGCCATCCAGGTGGTGTGGGCCGGCGAACCCGATCTGAAGGGCGACAAAGAGCGTTTCAGCTATACCCTCGGGGTTCAGCTCGGGCAGGAAATACGCGGTTTGGGCAACAACTCCGGAGTCGCTTTCGATCTGGACAGCCTGATGCTGGGCGTCAAAGACAGCATCGAAGGGGGCAAACTGCGACTCACTCCCGATGAAATTCGCAAAGTGCGCATGGACTTCGAGGAGAAGATGAAAAAATCGGCCAAGGAACATATGGCCAAACTGGCGGAAGAGAACAAACGTCTGGGCGAGGCCTTCCAGGCCAGCAACCGCACCAAGGCCGGCGTGACCGTGACCGAGTCCGGCCTGCAATTCGAAGTGCTGCGCAGCGGCAACGGCCCCAAACCCAAGGTCGAGGACCGGGTGCGGCTGCACTATCGCGGCACCACCATCGACGGACGCGAATTCGACAGCAGCTATCGCCGCGGCGCCCCCGCCACCTTCTCCGTGAAGGAAGTGGTGCCCGGCTGGACCGAAGGTCTGCAACTCATGGCAACCGGCGGGCAATACCGTCTGGTGGTCCCCTCCAAGCTGGCCTACGGCGAACGGGGCTCGGCCAGTATCGAGCCCAACGCCACCCTGGTCTTCGAAGTCGAACTGCTGGCTGTCAATCCCTGACGCTGTTTTTCCGGGCGGTCAATCCGACCGCCCGACACCCTCCTTTGGGAGAGTCTCGATGACAAAGGCCCTGGCAGCTTGGTTTGCACTCTGCGGTCTCCTGCTCTCCACGGCAGCCCTGGCGGCCGAACCCGACTGGAGCGACTATGCCGGCCTGCTGCAACGCCACCTCAAACCAAAGATGATCAAAGGCATCACTCTCAACGCCCTCGACTACCGCGCCATGGCGCACGATCCGGCTCTGCCCGGCACGATGGAGGCCTTGTCGCACTTCTCCCTGGCCAACCTGACCACACGGGAAGAGAAACTGGCCTTCTTCATCAATGCCTACAATCTGCTGGCCATCAAGATAGTGCTGGATCACCGTCCGCTGGAGAGCATCAAGGACGCAGGCTACCTGTTGACCCCGGTATGGAAGATGGAAGCCGGTTCAGTGGGCGGCCAGATGGTGACGCTGCACCACATCGAACACGAAGTTCTCCGCCCCATGGGCGAACCCCGCATTCATATGGCCATCGTCTGCGCCTCCTTGAGCTGCCCCAATCTCTCCCCGGAACCCTACACCGCCGCCCGACTCGACGACCAATTGTCCCGACAAACCCGCGAGTTCCTCAACGACCCCGTCAAAGGCCTGCGCATCAACGGCCATCAGGTGCGCCTCTCCCGCATCTTCTCCTGGTTCGAGGAGGACTTCGCTCCCCTGCCCGACTTCCTGCGACGCTATCGGCCCGACCTGCCGCAAAACGCCTCCTTCAAAGCCGACCTGCCCTACGACTGGTCGCTTAACGGAGAGTGATTCGACTTTTATTATTTTATCTTTTAAGTATCAAAAAAAGGAAATGTTCTATCCTTTGACTTTTGGATTGCTGTTTCTATAGAATCCTTATGATCCTTTCGGACGGGTTTTGTAATTGAGTGTGCCGGGCGAATGAAAAATCAAGTGATAGAACATTTCCTTTTTTTGATACTTAGAGGATAACATATTGAAAGTCAAAGAATTTACAAGACACTTCCGCTTGCCGGCGGAAGTTTTGTAACTGCCCACCGGATGCCGCGCATGCTCGAATCCATCAAAGTGCTGGTGGTCGCCTCTTTGGAGGAACAGGGACTCTCCCCCCTGCGCGCCTTGGAGAAAGAGGGGCTTCAGCTGCAGAAGCGTCGTTTCGTGCGACCGTCCCAGGCCGCCAAGGCCATTTTGGCCGACACCTGGGATCTCATTCTGATCTGCGACTTCGACACTCTGCCCCAGCGGATTGAACTGCCCTTGTCGACGGTGGTTCCGACCACGCCGGTCATCGTCTGTTCCGCCCAGGTTACGGTGGCCGATGCGGTGCAACTGTTACGTCAGGGTATTTGGGATTGTCTGATTCCGGGGGAGTGCGCCCGTTTGGCGGAGAGTTTCCGGCAGGGTCGCCGCGCTTTGGCGGAGCGGCATCAGGAGGCGTTGCGCCGGGATCAGGTTCACGAGACCTTTCGTCTGCTGGCCGAGCAGAGTCCGGTGGGTATTTTCCAGACCAATCCCCGGGGGGAGTGTCTCTTCGTCAACAACACCCTGGCCGATTTGATCGGGCAGGAGCGGGAGAATCTGTTGGGTGATGGCTGGGTGGCCTATCTCCATCCCGAGGATCGGGTTCGGGTGGTGAACACCTTGCGCCTCGTCGAGGGCAGTGAGCCGGTCGCCACCAGTTTGGAGTTGCGACTGCTCAACGATGCGGGCGAGATCTTCTGGGTGGTCAGCCACGCCAATCCGCTGTTCAACGAAGACGGGGTTTGGGAAGGTTTCATCGGCACCATTGCCGATCTTTCGCCGTTGCGGGAGGCGGAAAAGGAGTTGCGGGAGGCCATGGAGGAGGCGGCATCGGGCACGCGCGCCAAGACCGAGTTTTTGTCGGTGATGAGCCATGAGATCCGCACGCCGATGAACGCCATACTTGGCATGGCCGATCTTCTGGCCACGACGGAGCTGACCGGGGAGCAGCAGGCTTATCTGGAGGTGGTGAAGGAGACGGGGCGCGGGCTGTTGAAGCTGCTGAACGACATTCTGGAGCTGGCGCGGGCTGATGCGGAGTCGGCGTTGCCGCCCTGGCAGGAGTTCAATCTGCGGGAGTTGGTTCAGGGGGTCATGGACCTCTATCTGATGCAGGCCAACGGCAAGGGGCTGGTGTTGTTCGTCGATGTGGCTGCGCAGGTTCCGGTGGTGGTACAGGCGGAGCCGCGTTTGTTGCGGGTGGTGTTATCCAATCTGGTGGGCAATGCGGTCAAGTTCACCAACGAGGGGTCGATCACTTTGCGGGTGGAGCCCGATCCACGGGCGGGGGCGGATCTGCTTTGTTTTTCGATTCACGACACCGGCATTGGCATACCTGCCGACAAGTTGGAGATGATTTTCGAGCCGTTCACTCAGGTGGACAGCTCTTCTTCGCGGAGTTTCGGGGGCACGGGGCTGGGTTTGGCCATTTGCCGGAAGTTCGTGGAGCGTTTGGGTGGTCGGTTGTGGGTGGAGAGTATGTTGGGTGAGGGCAGTGTTTTCAAGGTGTTGCTGCCGTGTCGGGAGGGGGTTTCTCTGGAGGAGGAGCCGGAGACGGCGGAAGCGCCGCAGGAGGAGGTTGGGCTGGACCCTGCCCAGGTGAAGATTTTGCTGGTGGAGGATGATCCGGTCAATCAACTGTTGCTGACGCGGATGTTGCAGCAGATGGGGTACAATGTGGCGCTGGCCGCCGATGGGCGGGAGGCGTTGGAGCAGATGAGTCAGGTTGAGTTCGATTTGGTATTCATGGATTGTTTGATGCCGCACATGGATGGTTTCACGGCGACGCGCAAGTGGCGCAACCGGGAGCGCAAGCGTGGGGAGGCTCATTTGCCGGTGGTGGCGTTGACGGCGTTGGCCTTGCAGGGGGATCGGGAGAAGTGTTTGGAATCGGGGATGGATGATTATTTGGCCAAGCCGGTTCAGTCGTTGGAGTTGGCGGGGATGATTCACCGCTGGGTGGGCAATGGGCATCGTCGGGAGCCGCGTCCCACGATGAGGCCGTCGTTGGAGATGGTGAATTTCGAGGATTTGCGGGAGGAGATGGGGGGGGATTTGGGGCCGGTGGTGGAGATTTTTCTGGACATTTTACCGCAGCGGTTGGGGGCGATTCGGGAGGCGTTGGGTCGCAAGGATGCGGATACGTTGCATTTGGAAGCGCATTCGTTGAAGAGTTCGTGTCGGCAACTGGGGTTGGTGGGGTTGGCGGAGTTGGCGATGGAGATGGATATTCTGGCGCGGTCGAAGCGGTTCAAGATGGGGGAGCGTTTATTTTCCAAGCTGAAGACCGAGGCGAGGCGCACGGTGGAGCCGTTAAGGGAGGCTTGCCGGAGTTTTGAGGAGTAGGCCTTGCCGTTCAATAT
>JADGAQ010000268.1 GCA_015231925.1 Magnetococcales bacterium | reverse complement strand
TGTCGAAAAGCCCTACTCCTCTCCCTATATTGCCCGTGAAAGCCAATCCGAGTGGGTGCCCCAGGAACTGGAATCCGCCATCGATTCGTATCCTGAAATTGTGAAGAAAGCCATCTCCCAGGCGGAAGCGAACGGACAGACCGAGGTTTTGCTCCCGGGTGAGGCTCAAGCCATTTCCCTGGAGCAGGCAAAGGTCCGGCTGGCGGATTTGGAAAAGCTGAATGCATGTGCGAAAACAGTTTCCTCGAAAGCCGGAAAACAGGATGGCATGAAGAAAAAATTGGGTCTGGTAGTTAAACCCAATATTGACCAACTGGACTATGAGGAGACGGCCAATGCCTTTGTGGGTAATAAACTGCCGCCACCCCGATTGCCTAGCATGAAACCGGGTATTCAGCTGAAGGAGCACCAGTTGCAGGGGCTCTCCTGGCTGCAACATCGCTTCGATTCAGGGAAGGAGAGATTCCGGGGCATCATGCTGGCGGATGATATGGGCTTGGGCAAGACGGTGCAGATTCTGGCCTTTTTGGCCTCCCTGCTGGAAAAGAGGGCTGTGCAGGAGCCGTTTCTGGTAGTGGCACCAGTCGCTCTCCTGGATAACTGGCGGGAGGAGATTGACAAATTTTTTCCAACAGGCACCTTTGAACTGTCGGTGCTTTATGGCAAGGAACTGGAGAGCAAACGACTTTCCCAGGCAGATATTGACGAACAATTGCGCGGGCACGGCATCACCCGGCTTCTGCGCAAGGACTGGTTGGGGTCGGCCAATCTGGTATTGACCACTTATGAGACGTTGCGGGATCTGGAATTTTCCCTCGCGGCGCAGCCTTGGTCCGTCATGGTTTGCGACGAGGCACAAAAGATCAAGAATCCCAATGTGTTGGCTACACGGGCGGCCAAAAAACAGCAGGTCCATTTTCGTATTGCCTGTACTGGCACACCCGTGGAAAATACCCTGGTTGATCTTTGGTGTCTATTCGACTTCTTTCAGCCCGGCAAGCTGGGTTCACTTAGAGATTTTGGTGGTTATTACCGGCGACCCATCGAAGCGAAAACCGAGGAGGAGAACAACCGGGTAAAAGAATTGAGGGCTTTTATTGAACCCTTCATTCTACGCCGTACCAAGGAGGAAGTGGCCAGGGATCTGCCGCGTAAAATGGAGGATGAGTCCTGTCGTACATTGGAAATTTCCCCAAGGCAGCGTGAGCTTTACGCGAAAGCCGTTGCCGATTTCCGGCGTCAGGCGGCAGGCGAAGAAAGAGCCGCTGCTGCGCTAACCACCTTGCACCGCGTGCGCCAGATTTGTTCTGACCCCACCGAAGTGGGAGAAAAGTCCGATCGGATAGCCATTGCCGTGCTTGAGCGGGATTCTCCCAAGATGAGATGGCTGTTGAGCCAGTTGGCCTCCATTCGCGACAAGGGAGAGAAGGTCATTGTTTTTTGCGAATTCAAAGACCTGCAGCGCACCTTGCAACGAGCCGTTCGGGAGCGGTTGGACATCCATGCCGATATCGTCAACGGCGATACGGCGGTTTCCGCAGAAGGGGCTCGCAGCCGACATCAACGCATCCGGGCTTTTCAACAGAGAGCTGGGTTTGGGGTGATCATTCTTTCGCCACTGGCCGTAGGTTTCGGCGTGAATATCCAGGCTGCCAATCACGTGATACACTTCACCCGCTCCTGGAACCCGGCCAGGGAGGATCAGGCCACCGACCGCGCCTATCGTATCGGCCAGACAAGGGATTGTCATGTCTATTGCCCTACGGTGGTTGCCCAGGATTTCAGAACATTCGATGTTGAACTCGACCGGCTGCTGCAACATAAGCGTAAATTGTCCAAGGATATGCTGAATGGAACGGGAGGTATCTCTCCTTCCGATTTCATGAACGATTTTCAAGGGCCTGAGGGAAAACCCTTTTTTGATGATTGTGAACTGAATTTGGCCGATGTGGAGAAGCAGAAGGGAAGTGCCTTTGAGATATTTTGCGCATTGCTTTGGGAAAAACAGGGATTTGTAACCCGGCAAACCGGCAAGCCCGGGGATGGCGGGGTGGATGTTGTGGCTTGGCGCGACAAGAACGGCGTTTTGATCCAGTGTAAAAGTTCGGGCAACAAGGAGAAGAAGCTGGATTGGGAGGCGGTAAAGGATGTCGTTACGGGTGCAGCCTATTACGAGAGAATGTATCCAGGAGTGAGTTTCAAACAGATGGCGATTACCCATGGAAAGTTCAACTCTGGAGCCCATGAACAGGCGGCTCTTAACGGCGTGAAACTGGTTGAAGGGAAGGAGCTAGCGCAGCTACTGGAGCAGTTTCCGGTGAGACGTAGCGAGATGGACGCGCGACAATTGCCAGGCTGGAACCTCCGGAAAGAGGCTCGAAAGGATCCAAGTTGACGGTTTGTGAATGTCATCGTCTATATTATACTTTTAGTATGCACTATACCATTAATTTTGTTAATATACAAAGGAATATGGTAACTATTCAGGGATCTGGGCAGTGCGACATGACGGAGTCAACAGCGAAAGGAAAAGTCCCAGGGGTGCCCCCTGAACCCCATGGGGTTGGAAGTCAACAGCAAAAGGAAGAATCCCAGGGCGCTGCCCTGGACCCGTTTGGGGGGATAATCCCCCCAAACCCCCATATACCTGAACAGATACGCAATATGATGCGCATCGAGTCCATAATTATCCGTAACTATCGTCTCTTTCGGGATGCCAGCATCACGAATATTCCGGAATTGTGCGTTTTGGTAAGGGCGAACGGTACGGGCAAGTCGACTTTGTTCGATATTTTTTCTTTTTTTGAAAGACGCTTTGAGCCTGAATGTCGACAAGGCAGTTGCCAAACGGGGTGGATTTCGGGAACTGGCCACTCGTGGTTACGAACGAGAAGTCATCGAGCTGACCTTTCAGTTCCGCCTGGACCTCACCGGTTGCGAACGGCTGGTCAGTTATTATCTGAAAATTGAACCGGGGCAGTCGGGGCGCCCCGTTATTGCTCGGGAGATTTTGCGCTACAAACGGGGCCGTCATGGCAAGCCTTTTCATTATCTTGATTTTTCTCAGGGCAAGGGCTTTGCCATTACCAATGAAGAAGATTTCTCGAAACCGGAGCAAGCCCTGCATCGGGAAACGCAGGAGCTGGCTGGTTCGGATATCCTGGCTATCAAGGGGTTGGGTCAGTTTGACCGCTTCAAAGCGGCTCGGGAATTACGGGCCATGCTGGAAAACTGGTACATTTCCGATTTCCACATTGCCGGGGCCCGTCCCAGTCAGGAGGGGGGTACGCCGAACATCTTTTGACACGCGGAGACAATCTTCCCTTGGTTGCTAATTATCTTCTTGAATACCATCGGGATCGTTTCGAAAAGGTCTTGCAGGCCATGAGATGACGGGTTCCGGGAGTGGAGGTGGTCGATGCCAAATCGACGGAGGATGGGCGCCTGGTACTGCGTTTTCAGGATGGCAGCTTCAAGGATCCATTTATGGCCCGCCATGTTTCGGATGGCACCATCAAGATGTTCGCTTATCTGGTGCTGTTGCATGATCCGACTCCCTTTCCGCTTCTGGCGGTGGAAGAGCCTGAAAATCAACCCTATCCCGAGTTGCTGGTGGAATTGGCGGAAGAATTTCGTGATTATGCCGCACGCGGTGGGCAGGTCTTCATCTCCACCCATTCTCCGGATTTTCTGAATGCCCTCTCTCTGGAGGAGATCTTCTGTTTGAAAAAAGAAAACGGATTCGAAACGCTTTCCCGAGTGGTCGATTCGGAATTGCTGAAGGGGTTGGTTGAAGCAGGTGATCTGCCGGGTTATCTCTGGCGTCAGGGCCTCTTTCCCGGGGTGAACCGATGAAGGAGAGGGTGGTCTTTCTCCTCGAAGAACCGGCGATACAGGTGTTTCTGGAAGGGCTGTTGCCGCGTTTTTTTCCCGATCTGATTTTTCAGTGTGTGGCCCATCAAGGAAAGACCGATCTGGATCGCAGTGTTCCACGCAAGCTTTCCGCCTGGAAGGAACCAGGAGTCCGTTTTGTGATCCTCCGTGATTCCGATCAGAGTGATTGTCGTCTCCTCAAGGCAGCGTTGACCCAAAAATGTCGCCAGTCTGGCAGAGACGATATCCTGATTCGCTTGGTGTGCCAGGAATTGGAAAGCTGGTATCTTGGCGATCTGGCCGCTCTGGAACAGGCTTTCCCAGGCAACAGGGTTGATACCCCAACTCATCGTATACGGTTCTCTGATCCGGACTTATGGGTCAAACCATCCCGGGAAGTATCGCGTCTTGCTTGACATGTTCCGAAAAATGCGGCTGCACGCTGCCTTTCCGGGCTGCTGCATCGGGAAAACAATACCTCGCACAGCTTCCGGATTTTCCTTTCCGGACTGGAGCGAATTCTCCATGAACCGGTTCTCCCATAAGCAGCAGGAATGACCATGACCGACACGACCGCTTCCCCGGATGCCCCCCGCTGGGATCTC
>JADGAQ010000267.1 GCA_015231925.1 Magnetococcales bacterium | reverse complement strand
CAGTTTCTCACCCTGTGCCGTTCCGATGATGTCATCGGCGCCTTTCGCACCATGTTTGCCGCTGCGGGACAACAGGTCTCGGCGTGCGAGGCCTTCTACCGCCTCGGGCCCGACAAACTGGTGCATCAGGTGGCCCTCTACCTTCACGCCGCCGATGCGGCGGGCAGCCTCGCCATCCCCTCTGCGGAAAAGGCCGCCGATCAGTTCCTCTCCCTGTTCACGGGGCTGGCCCACATCCGTTCCCTGCTCGGCCTGGGCAGACCCTCCTCCGAGGAGGATCAGGCCCTGATCCAGGCCAATGTGGCCCTCTTCCTGCGCGCCTACCGCCCGTAACCTTCCCTGGCAAGCGGCTGAATAATTTACTTGACTGTCAGGTAAACTTCGTTACTATGAATCATACTATACGGTACAGTAAATCTACGGATGCCCGACATGACGCTGCCAAGCTGCTCCTCTCCTTCCGGACGGTCACGGGGATATGGCCTGCTGATGCTGGCCCTGTTTCTGGCGGCGTGCGCCGAACGCTCCCCGACTCCGCTGCCCGATGCCGCCTTCAGCCCGGCGTTTCGCCGGGCGGGTGAAACGGAAAGGAGCGGGCCGACGGCGGCAACGGCCTGGTGGGCCGCTTTCGGCGATACGACGCTGGTCCGTCTGGTGGAACGGGCCGCCGCCGCCAACCACGATATCCGCATCGCCGTGGAACGGGCGAAACAGGCGGGGTACGGCGTGGAGGTGGCGGAGGCGCGACTCTTCCCGGAGATCGGACTCGGCGCCTCGATGGCGGAAACGCGCACCGGGTACGCCGATCCGGTCAAACGGGGTCTTCCCGACACCCGTAGCGGTCGGCTGGGTCTGGAAACCCGCTGGGAGCTGGATCTCTTCGGCGGGGCGCGTGCTGCGGTGAACGGGGCGCGGGAGGAGTCGCAGGCGGCTTTGCAGGGTGTTGCCGGGGCGCAATTGTTGACCGTGAGCGAGGTGGCGCGCCACTATTTTCTCCGGCAGGGGGCACGGGAGCGTCTGGGGCTGATGCAGACGCTTCTGGATACCCGGCAGGAGATGGAAAACCTGACCCGCCATCGCTGGCAACAGGGTCTCGACAGCGAACGGGAGGTGGTGCGGGCCGAGACGGAGCGCCGCAATCTGAGCGCCGCGCTGCCGCCGCTGCGCACCCTGATGAGTGCCGGCGAAAGCCGTCTGGCCCTCCTCCTGGGAGCGGACCCGTCGACCCCCGTTGCCGAACTCGGGATGGCCGGGGATTTGCCCCGGGAGCTGCCCGAGGTGGCGGCGGGACAACCCCCGGAGCTGCTGGAGCGCCGCCCCGATTTGCTGGCGGCCCGGCATCGGCTGGCTGCGGAGGGGGAACGGTTGCAGGAGGCCCGCAGTCACCTCTTCCCCACGCTGTTTCTGAGTGCGCTCTTCGGACGGCAAAACCTCCGCCTCAATGCGGATCCCGAGCTGGCCACCGCCCGTTTCTCCCATGTGGCGCTGGCCTTCGCCATGCCGTTGTTCACCGCCGGAGCCCTCCGTGCCGGAATCGAGGCCCAGTCGTCGCGGCAGCGGCAGGCGCTGCTGGAGTACGAAAAGGCCATTCGTCAGGCGGTGGAGGAGGTTGAAGTCTCGCTGGCGGCTCTCTACGACGAAAAGGCCCGCTTCGAGGCCCTTGCCGCTGCCGCCGGGAGCAGCCGGCGTACCCGGCAACATGCCGATGCCCTGTTTCGCGAAGGCGAGACCGGCCGGTTGCCGCAGCTCGAAGCCCGGTGCGGGGAGCTGGCTGCGGAACTGGCCCTTTCCGAAAGCCGGGCCCGCCGCGCTCTGCTTTCGGTTCAGCTCTACAAAGCCCTCGGCGGGGGCTGGAACGCCCTGCCGCCGCCGGCGAATGCCGCCGGATCCCCACCTTCCGTCCAGGGAGTCGCGGACCATGAGTGATCTCTCCCGTCGTCTGCTCAGAGGCCTGATCCTCGCCGCGCTGCCGATGGCCGCCTGCAGCGAGCATCCACCCGTGGCCGAGCCGGTCAAGCCGGTGCTGGTGACCACGGTGCGCCACCTGCCCCTGGAGGTGGATCGCACCTTCACCGCCTTCGTCCAGGCGCGGCGGGAATCGGAGCTGGCCTTTCGCGCCGGGGGACGCATCGTGGCCCGGCTGGTCGAGGTGGGGGATGCGGTGGTGACGGGTCAGCCTCTGGCCCGCCTCGATGCCGCCGAATATGAACTGGCATTGCGGGCGACGGAGGAGCAGTACCGCGCCGCCGAGGCGGAGGCCTCCCAGGCCGTCGCCGACAGCGAACGGTTGACCCGGTTGTTGAGCGACCAGTCGGTTGCCGTGGCCGATCAGGAGCGGCAGCGGGCCCGTCGCGACGCCGCCGTGGCGCGTCAGGCCCAGGCCCGGCATCAGGTGGAGCTGGCGCGTCTCAAAGTGCGCCATGCCATCCTTCGGGCCGAATTCGACGGTGTGGTCGTCTCCCGGCGCTTCGAGGTCGGGCAGGTGGTGGCCGAGGGACATCCCCTCCTCGGCCTGGCCCGTTTGACGGATTTGGAACTGGTGGCCGATCTGCCGGAGGCCCTGGCGCCTCGCGCCGCTTCGCTGGTCGCCACGGGCCTTTTCCCGGCGGCATCGCAGGCCCCGGTAGCCCTGAAACTGCGGGAACTTTCCCCCCAGGCGGCGCTTCCCGGTCGCACCTTCCGGGCCCGTTTCACCGCATCGGAGGCCCCTGCCGCGCTTCGTCCGGGCATGAGCGCCAGCTTGCGCCTGGAGGAGCGGGAGAAGGATCACGCCGCCCCCCTGCCCGCCACCTCCCTGCTGAAAACCGGCGGCTCCCCTTCGGTCTGGCGGCTGCCGCACGGGGGCGACCGGTTGGAGCAGCGCAACGTGCGCATCGTGCGCCTGAGCGGAGAGACCGTCTGGCTCCAGGGGCTTGACGACGGCGACCGGGTGGTCACCGCCGGCGTGCAGAAGCTGGACGCAGGCCTGACGGTCCGGCCCGTGGAACGCAGCGCCAGCGGGCTGGAGCGACAGGGGGGGGCCTGGCGATGAGCGGCTTCAACCTCTCTTCCTGGGCGGTGAACCACCGGCCCATGGTGTTGTTCCTCATTCTGGCCACCCTGCTGGCGGGCCTCTTCTCCTATGTCCATCTGGGCCGTTCCGAAGACCCGGTCTTCAACGTGCCCATGATGACTGCCGTCGTGGTCTGGCCCGGCGCTTCGGCGCGAGAGGTGCAGGATCAGGTGATCAACCGCATGGAACGCACCCTGCGCGAGCTGGAAGGCTTCGACTTCGTGCGCAGTTTTTCCCGCCAGGGTTACGGGGCGCTGACCCTGCGCCTGAAGGGCCGCATGACGCGACAGGAGTTCGCCGATGCCTGGTATCAGGCCCGCAAGAAGATCGGCGACTCCCGCCGGGAGTGGCCGGAAGGGGTGCAGGGCCCCCACTTCAACGACGAATACAACGACGTCTACATGTCCCTGCTGGCTCTGAGCGGCGATGGCCTCTCCATGGCGGAACTCCTGGAGTATGCTGAAAAGATCAAGATCGAGCTGCAGTCCGTTCCCACCCTGAGCAAGGTCGATATCCTCGGCAAACAGGCGGAAAAGGTCTTCGTGGAGTTTTCCAGTCCCCGACTGGCCGCCCTGGGCCTCTCTCCCCTCACCCTGTTCGAGGCGTTGGCCCGGCAGAATGGCCTGCAGCCCTCGGGTTTCGTGGAGAGTGGATCGGATCGGGTCTTCATCCGGGTGGACGGGGCCCTGCGCGACGCCGCCGATACCGCCGGGGTGGCCATCGAGGCGGGTGGCCGACTGCTGCGCCTGGGCGATGTGGCCAAGGTCTACTCCGGGTACGAGGATCCCCCCTCCTTTGCCATCCGCCACAACGGACAGCCGGTGTTGACCCTCGCGTTGACCATGAGCGCCCAGGCCAATATCCTCAAAGTGGGGCAGCAGGTCGAGGAGCGTCTGAGGGCCGTTCGGGCCACCCTGCCCGCCGGTGTCGAACTGGAACAGTACGCCGACCAGCCGCGTGTGGTGGCGGAATCGGTCTGGGAGTTCGAAAAATCCTTTCTCGAAGCCCTGGCCATCGTGCTGGCGGTCTCCTTCTTCTTTCTGGGGCGCGGCGCCGGCATCGTGGTGGCGGCCTCGGTGCCGCTGGTGCTGGGTCTGGTGGTCATCGTCATGTATCTGGCGGACTGGAGCCTGGATCGCATCTCCCTGGGTTCGCTCATCATCGCCCTGGGACTGCTGGTGGACGACGCCATCATCGCCGTGGAGATGATGGTGGTGAAGCTGGAACAGGGTTGGGATCGCCTGCAGGCGGCCTCCTTTGCCTATACCTCCACCGCTTTCCCCATGCTCACCGGCACACTGGTCACCGTGGCGGGATTCATGCCCGTGGGCTTTGCCAAATCGATCGCCGGGGAGTACGCCGGGGGCATCTTCTGGGTGGTGGGGGTGGCGTTGATCGCCTCCTGGTTCGTGGCGGTGGTCTTCACCCCTTACCTCGGCGTGGCCCTGCTGCCCGTCGGCCAGGCCAGCC
>JADGAQ010000266.1 GCA_015231925.1 Magnetococcales bacterium | reverse complement strand
TGTATTGGGACACGTTCCACGCGGCCCCCGCCAAATTCGAGGTCAACCCGTCCGTATGGCGGATCGTATTCAGGGTCGCGCCTAATAATAAAACGCTGTATTTCGCGACCTAACAACTTGACATCCGTCGACCATTGGCGGAAAAGGGAGGCATATAGATAACACAAGCCGGGATGTTGCCGCCATGAAATCAATTCGAGGGTTATAAGGATGAAAAAATCCAGCCTTATAACCCTTTTTTGCTTATATTATTCAACTAACTTAATGGCGTTTGATGGCAAAGCCATTGCGGTCATCGATGGTGATACTATCAAGGTAGCCACCCAGGGCCGGACCGTCAACGTCCGGCTGGCCGAGGTGGATGCGCCGGAAAAGGCGCAGCGTTACGGAGCCTTTTCAAAATCGGCCCTCGCTCGGTTGTGTCTGGGGGTGCCGGTCAGCGTGACCGAAAAAGTCACGGACCGATACGGCCGCACGGTGGGCAGGGTGACCTGTCGCAACCTGGATGCCAGCGCGGAACAGGTGCGTGCCGGGATGGCCTGGGCTTATCGGGCCTACCTGACGGATCCGGCCATCGCCCGCCTGGAAGAGCAGGCCCGGGCGTCGCGGACCGGGCTGTGGGCGGACAGTAATCCGGTACCGCCCTGGGAATACCGCCACACCAGCCACCCGCCCAAAGCACGGGCCAAAGTTGAGTGGTGGCAGGGGCTACTGAGGGGTCTTTTAACCAGGTAAGGGGGCACGATGAGAGCGAAACGGTTGGGATGGCTGTCGGCTGCGGGAGTTGGGCTTTTTGTGGGGATGGTTGGAGCGGATCCAGAAAGAGAAGTCTTTTGTGATTTCATCCTTAAAAAGGATGCAATATCCATTGCCGCCAATAGGCAGTTCGGGAATGACGCTTCGACCTCGATCCCGGAGGGGAGTAATTTGCACCTGGAGCAGAACACCGAGGCGATTATCGCCAAGTCATCGCCTTTCCTGGATTCGACGGGGGGTGTATCGATAAAGGCGGAAAAAACACGGACCTTGACCGCGGGAACCTCGCTGACAATCCTGCAACGCCATGTCGGTCAGGATGGGTTTGCGCTCTATCGGGTGAGTCTGCCGGATGGATCAACCGCCTACGTCGAGAGCATCGCCATTATGAAGTGGTACATGGGCCGATCGGAAAAGGGGCTGACTCGAAAATTCGAGCATCTGGAGAGGCGGAAAGCGTGGGTCGAGCCGCAGATTGAAAAGTTAGTTAATGAAGTATTTACAAGCAAAGGACTTGACGAAAAGGCCATCAGAGGTAAGGCGGCGGATAATGATTGGTTGTCGCTCTGCCGGAAAAGAAACAAACAATAAGAAGGCCTGTTGACGCAAAACCCCTGCCTTGCCGAGTCCTTAAAATCTCCTTGACCCGGTAGAGCGGCTCGTGTAAGTTGGGGTCCAAGGGGGGAGCCATCCACCCCTTGTCGCCTCCGGGCGCGGATTGAAACCACGAAGAAAGTAGTACGAGCGCAAGCTCGGTCGCCCCTCCCAAGGGGCGCGGATTGAAATCTTGAAATCGCGACGTGACCGCCAAAGGAAGTACAAAAAAGCCCCCAGCAACGGGGGCTTTTTTTGTTGCGCAACCCCCTCCCAAGAAAATGCACCCTCTCCAATTTTTCTGTTTGACCCCATAACTAGTTATGGGTTAATATCCTTTTCAACAGGGCGGGATGGTCCCGTCCAACAAAATCGCGAGGAGATAGGCGATGAGCAAGTACACGATCAATTACGCATGCGGCCACGGCAGCACGACCAAGGATATCGGCGGCAAAGTCTCCGAGCGGCAAGGGTATGTGGACTGGGCCGAGCGGACCATGGTTTGCCCGGACTGCTACAAAGCCGCCAAAGCCGCCGAGGATGCGACTGCCGACAGGGTGGCCAGACTCTGTCTGGTCCCGGCCTCCGATCCGGTCCTCTCCATCGAGGTGACCGGCCAGATTGAGGCCAACAAGGCGGCCTTGTATGCTGCGGGCTACCGCTGGAGTGACAGCAACGAGGCCGGGATCATGGGTACTCTCTCCCTCAAGAGCCCCAAGAGGGTCCTGGCCAAAGTGGTTAAGCTGGACAGTCTCGATCACGGCAAGACTTGGATGGAGGAGCAGCTCCGGATTCTGCGGGATCTCGGATACAAGATGGAGGACGGCCTCAACTCCATCGACAGGATGTGGCTTGTCAAAATTTTTGAGAAAAAACAAGAGGCTGGCGACGCGAAGGCCAAGGCCAGGGAAGAGCTGGCCGAAATCGAAAAGACCGATCCCAAGCCCGAATTATCCCCACTCCGTAAACGCATCGCCGAATTGGAAAAGTCCACTGGCGCCAAATGGAACGGCAAGATTTATGGCCGTTCCGGTGGATATAACTTCTATGTTAACAACGTCAATTATAAGGCGACGAATGCCGAAGTCGCCGAGCGCGAACAAAATATCAAAGACATCAATGCATGGGATGCCAAATACGCGGCCCTGATCGAGGCTGCGAAGTGACCCCGCAACAGAGGTTGGAGCAAATCTCCGGGCGCTACCCAAGCGCCTGGAGCATGTTTGACCGTATGCGGCAGGACAAAGGCAAAGCCCTGGCCGATTGGCCCGCCTGGTGTTATTTGCCGATGGCAGCCGCTTATGCGGCCGTCTCGGGTGGGCGGGTCGCGGCCATCGAGGCCATGCGGGACGTGGCGGCGCTGTCCGCCATGGCCGCTTGGCGACTGACCAAGGGTGTATACAGGTACGATCCGGAGGTGTATGCGGCACTTGTCGCCACCCCGATGGATCCCACCAAACCCATCCCGGCAGAGGTGCTATACCGTCTGCCGGAGTGGGGTATGTACCTGGAGACACCAGGTCTGGCGTGGACCAGCACCATCCTGAGGGGGTGTTGGATCCATCTGGAGTACGACGCCAACAACGGGCGTCACGAGCTGCGTCTGCTGCTGGACTGTATCGATGACCGGCTTGTCCAGGTGCCAATCCATCTTGGCAGCGGGAGCGTGCTGGAGGCCATCGACCGGATGACGCAGGAGGCGCAACGCATTGCCGCCGGACTGGGGGTGGTTGCGGATTGCAGCCCGCAAACCAATAGTGCAATGGCGCAATCCGCCGCGCCGTTACTCTCGCTGATCCTCTATCTGTGCTCGTCCGAGCCAGAAATAGAGGACCGATTGCACCCCGGCTCCCGCCCAGGTCGTCCGGCCCCGAAACGGACCAGGCAGGGGTATCGGCTGTTTGAGGCCGACAAGATCCGCGTCTGGGACGTCGGCCTACAGACAGGGCGTCTGATCCGGGAGGCCAAGGCGGTCACCCAGAGCCACGACGATACCGCCAGGGCATCGCCGCGCCCCCATATGCGGGTGGCGCATTGGCATGGGGTATGGTCCGGACCGATGTCCGGGCCCCGGAAATTTGCATACAGGTGGTACCCTCCGATCATTGTAGGGGTCTGATAATGGACAATAAGCAAGGCGAGAAACCCGGTAACCCGTGGATGTCCGGATATCGGGCAAGGCTGGAAGCAAAAGGCCTCAGGCAGGTGGCTGTCTACGTGCCGGTGGAAAAAGTTTTAGAGCTGCAGAGCCTTGCCCGCCAATGGCGGGAAGAGGCTGAAAAATCCGAAGAGAAACAACAGACCCCCGCATAATCTGAACCCTTTCCCCTCCTTTTCCCCTCCCTGTCCCATCTATCCTGCTCCGGAGCGTATTTTCTAACTTTTGCCTCCGGAGCAGGACCATGCCCACATCCGATCATTGCGCAGGGGGTTGATATGGTTGCCGACAACCCCAACCTCCCGATATCGCTCCCGCCCGGCCTGTCCGGCTGGAAGCAGACCCTGGCCGTCGTGGCCCCGACCCTGGCCACCGCCCTGGGTGGCCCGCTGGCGGGCATGGCGGCGCGTGTGGCTGTCCAGGCCCTGGGCTGCGAGCCCGGCGAGGAGTCCTTGGCCAAGGCCGTCACCTCCGGGGACCAGGAAGTATTGCTGAAGCTCAAGCAAGCTGACACCACCTTTGCCCAGCGTCTTGAGGAGCTGGGCGTGGATCGGGAGCGCATCGCCGCTTCCGACCGGGCCAGCGCCCGCGAGCGTGAGGCCAAGGTGGGGGGGGTGGCCGCACCGCTTTTTGGCGGCATCGTCCTTGCCGGGTTTTTTGCCGTCGTCGGTTGGGCCTTGTCGGGCCATCTCAACTTGACGGGCGAGACGGGCGCGTTGATCGGCATGGTGATCGGCTACGTCAGCGGCAAGGCTGACCAGGTGGTGTCTTATTACTTTGGCAGCAGCGCCGGGCAGGATCATATGGCGCGCACCAAGCTGCCATCCGGGAGATGACATGGACGACATAACCCACGACATATTGCGCTCCCTTGGTCGTGTCGAGGCCAAGCAGGAGTCCATGCAGGATGACCTCAGGACCATCATGACCCGTCTGAATGAGGTGGATCGGCGATCCACCAAGACCAGTCTGATCGTCTCTGCGGTCATGGCAGGAGGATGGGCGGTCGTACAGCAGCTCATCCCCGGCTTTTTGTCCGGCGGGCCCC
>JADGAQ010000265.1 GCA_015231925.1 Magnetococcales bacterium | reverse complement strand
CACACGGAGACCTCCCCCGTTTCCTCATCCGGAGCTTGCGGCTCATGGTCCATAACCGGCTCTTTCCATGCGTTTGGCCAGGTGAGCAGCCGTCAGTTTTTGCCGCACCCCCGGATTGCCGGCAAGGAACCAACGCTCGGCGGTTTCCATGGCCCGAATCCGGATGCGTTTCATTTCGAAGGCTTTTTGATGATCCGGAATAGCGGCGTAGCCTGGGGAAGCCATGAAGGCCTCCATTTGCTGATGGGTCAGTTGTCCGGAGATTTCCAGGAGGCGATTGTACTCCTCCGCTTCGAGCCGCACGCCACGGAAGACGCGGTTGTGTTTGGAGGGATAGACTTGGAGCCGATAGAGTTCGGCGGAAAGGGGATCCTTCCGGATGGAAGAGGTTGCCAGAGGGGAAAGGAAGTCCGGACCGAGCCCCCCTTCCCGGATTTCCGGTTTGCCCCAGATATCCAGACGAGGGGGGAGAAGATGAGAAAGCCCGGGGATGCGGGATTGCAGCCGGTTGGATAGTGCGTCGAACAGCTCGATCCCTCCGGTACCGGTGGAGACATCCCGCACCACGGGATCAACGATGCGTGCAGCGCCGCCGACGATGGCCGGAAGGTAAGAGGATGCGAGGTTGGTCAGGAAGGGTGAACCACTCTTCTCCGGTTCGGATACGAAGTCTATGAATGACGAGATTCCGGAAAGGAATGTTTTTGATGTCAGGTTTCTTGAGATTGACCCGGCAAGAATGGCTGCCATGCCATCAGCTTCCCCTCGATCGACGTCATGTACCAGGGAAGCGAAGTCAGCGGCCATGCCGACAACCATTCCAAGAGGATCCATACGGTTGTAGGAGACCCAGGAGTCCCCGATTTTGAAGGAGTAAGGCTGCCATCCTTGCGCCCGAAGCAGGGCGCGCGCCTTTGGATTCCCAGGCCCCTTGCCGGAGACATAGCCATTGGATGCCGCAAGCACCATGGCCCCCGCGATAGCGGAACCCACGGCCAACCGGGCAAGAGCCTGATCACGTTCGACCCCTCCCTTTTTCATGGCAGCCCAGAAAGTAGGCATGGTCAGGGCCAGAGGCGAACGTTCCAAAGCCCGTTTGGCTATGTTGACGGGGGTGCGAAAGAAGGGAATCAACATACGGAAAATGGGATGGGAGTTGATCAGCGCCTGTCCTGCCTGCCCGGTTTTACCCAGGGGATTGGTGAAGGTCCAATAACGCGCGGCATCCTTGGCGGACTGGACCATGGCAGCGGGAGGTTCGGCCAGGATTTGCTGCACACGGAAGGAGAACGGTTCCCCTTCAAGACCTGCCTTTGCCGCCTCGCGAGCCGCCAGGGCACTGAGTTCGGCCCGATAGGCCAGGGTGTTGAAAAAGACGTCCTCGACCATCAGCATTTTGCCGGGAAAGCGGATAACCTCACCCGCCGTTCCGGGAAAAGCATGCCGAAAGCCGCCCGCCTCGAATTTGCCTTCGACGTTGGGTGGCATGCCCTCCTGAAAGGTGCGTGCAGCAAGCCGGGCGGCATCAATAAGGCTGTTGGCCATGCCGAAGATGCGCGCCCCCGCCTCCCGCAGAGAGATGCCACTGCCGGTAGCCTTGGAGATGCCCGCAGCCACGAGGCTTTCCGGAATGGAAAAGGCCAGACTGACCGTATTGGAGACGATATTGGCCATGTGGGTTGGCGGATTGGAGAGCAAGGCATTGACCCGGTATTCCTGGAGATAGTCCCAGAACCCCGGTTCGAACCGCTGGCGCGAAGAGAGTGCTTGTTGGTGGACATCCTCAAGACGGGCATATTCCAAAGCGGCTTCCTCGATCACGCGCCGCCGGGTGTGCCACGAGCTGGAGTTGAGCATCTCGCGAATGGCCTGCTGCCGCTGCTCAGGAGACATGCGAGCCAATTCGGCGAAGGCATCGAGAGCCTTTTGCGCGTTTGTGGCTGCGGGGGATTTAACAACGGGTTGCGTCGAGGGCTGCCCCCCGGCAGGAGCCGGTTCCACGCCCGGCCGCTCACCGGCAGGAGCCGGTTCCACGCCCGGACGCTCACCGGCAGGAGCCGGTTCCACGCCCGGACGCTCACCGGCAGGAGCCGGTTCCACGCCCGGCCGCTCACCGGCAGGAGCCGGTTCCACGCCCGGACGCTCACCGGCAGGAGCCGGTTCCACGCCCGGACGCTCACCGGCAGGGGTGGGTTCCACGCCCGGACGAACCACGGAGCGTCCGGGTTGCCCGGCATTCATGCGGAAGGATTGCAAGGCCCTCCCTGCCTCAGCCGTCATGCCCGAAACCTGAAACTGAATGGCAGCGTGCCGGGCTTCGACTTCTGCAAAGGCAACGATATGGGCATCGTCGTTGAGTCCTTCGGCAATGGCCTTGGCGATGGCCAGTTTATCCTTCCTCGCCTCGGCAAGAATCATGCGTGCGGCAACGGCTTGTTCGGCATTGAAGGCCTGCCCCTTGCGTCTCTCAAGCAGTGCCTCTTCCGTCATGCCGAGTTCTTCAGCAAGTTTCCGGGTTTCTTCCCAGGAGACAACCCCACGCCGTGCATCCTGGACTTCAGGCGCGAATCGGGCGGCGGTTTCCCGGATCAGGGCATGAATTTGTTCCGGAGCATAGATATGGGATAGGTTGATATTCCCGGCAAAGCCACTGCCGAGAACGGGTGGAGAGGTTTCACCACCCGGCAGGTTGTCAAGAAGCGGAGCGGAATTCTCTTGCAACCCGGAAGGAGAAGAGGGATTATTTCCTTCAACAGGGGATTGTTCCTGAGGCGCCGGACGAGAGCGAATGAGACTGAGATGGGGATCTTCCCCAAGGGTTCGTGTGTTGTCAGTGCCGGAGGATAAGGGAGCATCCCCTGTTACACTCCCTCCCTCGTTGTTCCCGGTTTTGGCTTTTTGAATCCACAGATCCTCAAAGATAATTTCCGGTTTATCCGACTTCAACATCTTCACCACGAAGGATGTTCTGCCATCCGGCAGCATCGAAACCAGAACGAAATTGTTGGAAGCGTTTCCCGGATCCACACGGGTGAGGTTTTCCAGCATGGACGGCAGTAGTGCGATATCTTCCGGAGTGACGGCAACCTGCCCCCTGGATTCTTCGGCACGGGGGTTGCCATGTTTACGGAAGGCATGCCGGATGGCATCGGCAGGCAGGACCAGGTTGTAACCGGAAAGGTCGGTATCGGTAAGTGTCCTGAAGTCACTGATGAACTTTTCAGGTAATGAAGAGTAGAGAGCCCGTTTCTGTTTGGGATTGCTCAACGCCTGGATGGCCATCTCCACAGCCCATTTCCCCCATTCTTCCAGCGGACGGAAGAAGCCTCCCGGTTTGATGGGTGAGCCGTTCGGAAAAGTCTGCACCTCATCAATCGGGGGAAGGATCTCCTCCCCCTTGGGGAGGTTGGCGATTGACTCCTGCAAGGCCCGGTAGTTCTCCTCGATGGCAACGGAACGGTTGGGGTTCTTGGGTGGGGCGGTTTCTCCGGACAAGAGGGTTTGCGGTTGTTCGGGCAGCCCCTGCACGGGATCCGGATGTTCGGTTTGTTCCCGGGCATTTTCCCAATCGTTCAACCATCCTTTGTCGGTCCGCCGGATGGCGCCATAAGCGCCACTCAGGCCGAGCAGGCTATTAAGGGCGGCCCCGGCCCCGATATCGTTGATCTGTTCGGGGCTGGGGGGTTGATCCGAGGTAACCAGTTGTCTCGCTGCCTGGAAGGCGGGAGGTGCAGCGCCAAGCGCCCCCATTCCGAAGAACTGACCCATGGGGGTGAGCGCCTTGCTTGCCGCACTGAAAGCGCCGCCCATCAACGTGCCTTGCGTTCCGGCAAGCAGGGAGGGAACCACCCCTTTGTCGGAAGCTCGCACCGCCTCGGTGATGCCCATTCCCGCAGCAGGACCGAAGAGCGACACGGCAGGCACGAAGCTGGCCAACATGCCTGGAGCCTCGCCAAGGCCCGCGAGCAGCTTTTCATCCAGCCCGGAAGGGGGTGTTGCAGAGGGGGAAGGTCGAACCGAGCCTTCCAGAACCCGCAACCATTCAGCGGCCTGGTGCGGCCCCCCCGAGAGTGGCAGACCCACCCCTTTGGAAGCCAGCTCCAGCCCCTTGTCGCCAAGGTCCAGCCCATTGGCGAGGAAATGCCAAAAATCGGCCTGTCCTTTGTCCCAGCCGTATTTCAGCGCGTGTTGCCACTTGGCGAGGAGAGCAGCCTGTTCCGGATACAAAACAGAGTCAGGATCAAGTTCATCAAGGGTATCCATGGGTGCCTTCCTCAATTACTGCCAAAGGGAATCCCAGAAAGATTTTTTTTCGTCCACAACGGGTTTCTGGTCAGGAATCCCATGTTCCAGAACCATGAGATCCTCCGGTTTAACCCCGGTTGCCACCATGAGTTGCAGGCGTTCCGCAGGAGAGAGAGTGCGGCTGTTCAGCTTTTCCAACAGGAGATTGAGAGCCTCCGCTTTTCCGGCATCCGAGGGGGGAGTTGCCGAGGGGGGAGCCGCCTGCGAGTTGGCGATAACGCGCGGATCGGCAGGCCCTCCGGGGATGGCCTGCAATTGGGCCCCGACGGCCCCC
>JADGAQ010000264.1 GCA_015231925.1 Magnetococcales bacterium | reverse complement strand
TATCTTAAATTCTCGTATCTGTTCAGGTATACGGGGTCGATTATCCTCCCCGACGGGTCCAGGGCGGCGCCCTGGGACTTTATCCTTTCGCCGTTGACCTTCAACCCCATGGGGTCCAGGGGGCACCCCTGGGACTTTTCCTTCCGCCGTTGACAGGATCATGCCGCGCTGTGCTGGAGTCTGAATAGTTACATCTTATTGGTTCATTTATAGGAACGGACCCAGGAAAAAGTCAAAGGAGAGAACATTTCCTTTTTTTGATACTTAAAAGATTGAAAAGATCTTTATACGCTTGGTCCGCTCTCTCTCACTGCGAGGCTCACCTTGCTGGCGTGGCGGGTGAAGTTATCCGCGAAGCGTTTGGCCAACTGCCTTGCCTGATAATCGTAGGCCTCTCCGTCCCGCCAGGTTTGACGGGGTTGCATCAGGTTACTGCTCATTGCCGGAATCGCCAAGGGAACTTGAAAACGGAACAGGGAATCCTCGCGGGTGGGAATGGTGTCCAGTTCGTTGGCCAGAATGCGGTTGACGATGTTGCGCGTCTCTTGGATGGGCATGCGGCTGCCTTCTCCGAAGGGTCCGCCGGTCCAGCCCGTGTTGACCAGCCAGCAGCGGGAGCCGTGTTGCGCCAGTCGTTCCCCCAGCATCGTGGCGTAAACCGTCGGATCCTGCACCATGAAAGGTTCGCCGAAACAGGAGGAGAACGACGCCACCGGATCCTTGATGCCGCGTTCGGTTCCTGCCAGCTTGGCGGTATAACCCGAAAGGAAATGGTACATGGCCTGATCCGGGGTCAATCGGGCCACGGGAGGCAAAACGCCGAAGGCGTCGGCGGTGAGCATGATGACGTGTTCCGGATGACCGCCCTGACTGTCGGGCTGGATGTTGTCCAGAAAGGCCAGGGGATAGGCGGCGCGGGTGTTTTCCGTCAGGGCTTCCGAGTCGAGATCCAGTTCGCGGGTCTCCGGATGGCAGACCACGTTTTCCAGCACGGTGCCGAAACGCCGGGTGCAGGCCCAGATCTCCGGTTCCGCCTGGGCGGACAGCCGGATGGCTTTGGCGTAGCAGCCGCCTTCGAAGTTGAAGACGCCCTGGGGGCCCCAGCCGTGTTCGTCGTCACCGATCATGCGGCGGTGTACGTCGGTGGAAAGGGTGGTTTTGCCGGTGCCGGAGAGACCGAAAAAGATGGCCACGTTCCCCCGTTCGCCCACGTTGGCGCTGCAGTGCATGGGCAGCACCCCTTCCTGGGGCAGCAGGTAGTTGAGCATGGAGAATATCGATTTTTTGTTTTCTCCGGCGTAGTGGGTGGCGCCGATCAGCACCTCCCGCCGACCGGGATGCAGGATGATGAAGGCTTCGCTGTTGGTGCCGTCCTGTTTGGGGTCGGCGGCGAAGTGGGGTGCGGCGATGATGTTCAGATCGGGGATGGCCAGGGTGTCCCGGGGCATGGATCCGTTGATGAAGAGATTACGGGCGAAGAGGGCGTGCCAGGCCAGTTCCGTCACCAGACGCACCCGGCGGCGATGTTGCGGATGGTGGCAGGCGCAGACGTCTTGCACGAAGAGGTCTCGCCGTTGCAGATAGGCCAGCATGCGGCTGCGCAGGCGCATGTAGCGTTCTTCGTCGAAGGGTTGGTTGACCCGGCCCCAGGCCACCTGATGGCGGCTGGAGGGTTCGTCGACCACGAAGCGGTCGTTCGGGGAGCGTCCGGTGTAGCGACCTGTTTGCACCACCACCGCGCCGTTGTTGGTGATGCATCCTTCCTGACGCCGCACGATCTCCTCGTAGAGCAGGGCCGGGGGCAGATTGTGGAGGAGGCGTCCCGTCTCCTGCAGTCCCTGGTTGGCGAGTTGATTGCGCAAGGCGTCGATCATGCGGTTCATTTCACACTCCAACACGAGGCGAGAAAAGAGGACGCAACCCACGGGAGGACCGATCCGGGTAACTAACCTCTTTGCCTCTATTTATAAAAAGGGTTGGGGGAGGCTGAGGGGGAGCTCTGCTGCCCCCTCAGGACTTTTCCTTAATCTTTTCCCTCTATCCTTAATCTTTTTCCTCTATCCTTTCCCCGCCCAAAAAACCGGGAGTCGAACCTCCGGGGCCTCATCCCGGAGGTTCGACGACCTGGCGGGGATTTTATTACCTGGCAGAAGGCGAATCAGCCTCACCGATTCGCCTTCTGCCAGGGCCGGACGGTGGTCGCCTTTCACGGGCAATGCGCTGGCCTTGGGAATCGATCAAAAGGCTGATCGACTCCCAAGGCCAGCCAAGGCGGGCTCGCTTTTTGGCCAACTTTTTCGGGAAAAGGCCCCCGAAAAAGTTGGCTGTGAGCGTGGCGAGCCTGAAGGACAAGGCAAAGTCCCAGGGCGCTGCCCTGGACCCGTCGGGGGGGGGATAATCCCCCCCGAACCCCCGTATACCTGAACATCCATCTTTACCTGGAAATTCTCTATTTTGCCAGATAGGCCATGGCCCGGATTTTACTTTCTTCCACGGCCGGCTGATCATAGGCATCGATATGGAACATCTCCGCCAGCAGGGCGATCTCCACCTCGGCTTGAAGAATCAGGGCGCCGAGGGCTTCCGGGCGGCTGGCGGGCAGCAGCACGGTGCGTACCGGCAGGCCCTGGTGAATCAGGGTGTCGCGGGTGCCGTGGAATTCCGCCGTGAAGAGTTGTCCCAGGGGGCGGTTGGCCAGCAGGGCCAATTCCTGGATTTCCGGGAAGCGATTGGCTGCGACGGCGCCTTCCGTGGCCAGTTCCGGGTCGAAAAGCAGGGTGAATTGTTTGTCTCGCGGGCCGTCCAGGAAGAGTTGCAGCACCGAGTGCTGATCGGTGACGCCTCGGGCGGAGAGGGGGGTGAGGCCGCGATGTTGGCCCTGTTGATCGATTTTGCCGAGGCTTTCCGCGCAGAGTTGGGCATACCAGGCGGTGAGGCGGTGCAGATGGTCGCCGTAGGCCACCCAGACGCTTTGGCTGCGGCCGGCCAGGGAGAGGTGGAACTGGCTGAGGGCCATGCGCAGGGCGCGGTTGCGTTCCGGGTCGGTATCGAGCAGTCCGGGTTGGGCGGCAAGTGCGCCGGCCATGATCCGTTCCACGGGTACACCGGCCAGAGCCGCGGGCAGCAGTCCCACCACCGACAGCACCGAAAAGCGGCCTCCCACTTCGGGGAAGGGCAGAATGGGCAGTTCCAGGGCTTTGGCCATGCGCCCCAGGGGGCTTTGCGGCACGCCGGTGACCACGCAGACCCGTTGTTTCAGGTCCGGCAGGCGTTCCAGGGTGGGCAGCAGGCTCAGGAACTGGCTCAGGGTTTCGGCGGTGCCGCCTGATTTACTGATCACCAGCAGGAAGGTTTCCCGCCAGTCCACAGTGGACAGGGAGGCCAGGGAGCGGGGGTCGACGTTGTCGCAGAAGCGCACCGGCAGACCTTCCGGGTTGCCGTGGGCTGAGGCCAGCATCTCCCCGCCCAGGGAGCTGCCGCCGATGCCGAGCAGCACCACTCGGGAGGCGCGTTGCCGGATGGTTTGTTCCCATTGTCGTGTCAGCTCCAGCGACTCTTGCGCCGTGCCGAGCAGCCGCAGGAAGGCGGGTTGCCGGCCCTCCTGCCAGGCCAGGAGGCGTTGTGTGAGCCGCTCTCCGGTGACGCTGTCGTGGGAGGGCAGGATATGAAAATCATCTTCCTGAATGACGAGGGGGTTGTCCATGGTCAGTTGCTATTCTTCGGCAGATAGGTCAGGGGGTTGAGGGGTTTGATGCGTTTGCGCAGTTCGAAGTGCAGTCGGGGGGTATCGACCTCGCCGCTTTGGCCCACGGTGGCGATCTGGTCGCCCTGACGCACTTTTTGCCCTTGTTTGACCAGAATCTGGGCGTTGTGGGCATAAGCGGTCATGAAGCCGCCGCCGTGACGCAGGATGATGAGGTTGCCCAGGGCCTGATGGCCGTTGATGGCGTAGGAGACCACGCCGTCGGCGGTGGCGCGCACCGGGGTTCCCGCATTGGCGGCGATATCGATGCCGGTGAAGGTCCGGCCCCCCTTCTTGCCGAACTGTTGCACCACGGGGCCTTTCACCGGCCATTCCCACTGTTTGGGTGCGGCGGCGCGGGCCACCCAGTTGTTGGCCCGTTCGAGTTCGGCGGCGTTCACCTCCTTCACGGGGGTGGCGTGGGCCGATTCCGGGGGCGGAACGGGGGAGGCGGGTTTCTCCTCCTCGTCCTGGTCGGGAGTTGGCGCGGTCTCCTCGGCGGGTTTGGCGGCGAGGGGTTTGGGTGGCGGCGGCGCGGGGGCCTTGGCCGTCACCGCGGGCGGCGCGGGAGGAGGCGGCGCCACGACCGGGGCGGACGGTGTCACCGCGGGCAGCGGCTGGGGCGGACTCAACTCCCCGCCGGGGGTTTTGCCGGTGGCCACCAGGGGTTTGGGCGGATCGACCGGTGGCGGTGGTATGTTACGGTTTTCCAGCGGATGGGGCACCGGGCCCTTCTTGTTTTCCGTGGGGGCTTTGGGGGATTCCGCATGGCTCGACAAGGTGGGAGGCGGCAGCATCTCTTCGCTGACCCGAACCGGGGCCAGGGGAGCATTGGCGGAGGGGAGGGGGGCCTCTTCCGGCTCGGGGG